>NZ_JBZAYP010000009.1:0-5247 GCF_058242885.1 Acinetobacter sp. 802_lipA | reverse complement strand
GATAGCACTTACTTTGCTTATATCGAGTATATGTCTCGGTTACGTCAGCAAAAGCAAATACAGCGACATCACAGCGATGGAGAACAAAGTCGAGTATCTGAAATCCGAAGGGGGGAGTCTGAATATTCGGAAGTGTGGGGACGAGAAGGACTGGCGTTGGTGCGTTCAAATAGATCCGACAGTGGAGAAGCTTTACAACAACAAATTCGCAGTAGTACAGGAAACCAATTGAATGAATCTCGAAGCACAATTATTGCAGATTATCGAACAGCATCAACAGCAGCTCAAAGAACAACAGAAGCAGTTAGAGCAAGCCTTACAGCTTATTCAGGCACAGAACAGAACAATAGAAGAATTAGAGAAATACAACAACGAACTTACGCAGCACTGCAATCATCTGATAGATCAGCGAGACGAGATGGTAAAGATCATCCACCAGCTACAGAATCCGACTTTATCAGCCGATTTATTGCAAAACTTGGAGAACAGCTTAAAACAGCGATTACAGAGCCATTTAGAGCAGTTAGTGACTGGCTTGAGCATCGAGGATTTAGCAAAGACGATAATAGAGCACATCTTGCCGCAGATGGTGGAGGACGAGATCAAAAGCCAATTGAATCCCCTGACCGAGCCATTGATCGAAAAACTGAGTTCAGTAGAGCAATATCAACAGAATTTAGAGGGATTAATCCAGCAAATATCTTCTCGGCTCTAGATAAACTTGATCAGCGCAGAGAGTTGCAACGAGCGCAAGAACAGGCAAAGAAAAATGACCGTGGCTATGATTCCCCAAGCCCATTTTAATAATTTATAGCTGATAGGGTATTGAAAGTATATACTAAGTATTACCTTTTGATATGGTAGGAATTAAATCATGTCCACTACAGCAATGTCTATTAAGCTTGATTCTAGCTATAAAGACCGTTTAAGCCGTTTAGCCACAACCAAAAAGCGGACAGCTCATGCATTGGCAAAAGCTGCAATTACTAGCTTCATTGAGCAAGAGGAACGCCTTGAAGCAGAGCGGAAAGAGGCTATAGCTTCTTATGAGGACTATTTGGAAACTGGGTTACATGTAACTTTGGCAGAAGCAGATGAATGGCTTGAGAGTTGGGGAACTGATAACGAGAAAGACGTACCTCTATGCCACAAGTAATTTTAACTAGAAACGCCCTTAATGATTTAAGTCGATTAAAGGCATTTTTGCAGACAAAGAACCCCGAAGCCGCTAAGGAAGCGGTTATAACTATCCGATCTTATCTAAAGGAATTAGCCATAGCACCAATGGCGCATGCACCTGACGATGAGCGACCAGATTTTAGGGTTTTAATTATTCCCTTTGGTTCAAGTGGATACAAGGCTTGGTATCGTTATAAAACTGGTGAGGATGTTGTAATACTTTCGATTAAACATCAGCGAGAAGTCGGCTTTAACTGATGCGTTATAATTTACATATTTTTATTGAAAAATCAGTTATTTGACAGCCATCTGAAAAAATGTAATATTTTTCGCAGGCGAAAAAAAACAGGTCGGCAAACCTGTTTTTCTTCGGAATTTTAATATAAATGCTTGAAAACACTAAAAATTAAAACACCCAAACCTGTCTTAATTTTAGCAGTGTTTGCAAGCTTTGCAAGCGGTTACTGTTATAAATGAATAAAACACAGCCACAACTGGAATTATTTCCAAGTTTTATTGGTAATTTACCAATAAAACCCTACTGCACGAATGACTTGGCCACAGGTTTAAAAATCCGTCCTAAAAATTCGGCTATTTCATTCAAGTACATTCAGCCAAATAGTCCGTTTTATCAGCATTACTTTGTACTTGATCTCGACTATGAATCAGCATTAAGTGAAATTCTATATTCGCTCAATGGTGTACCGATGCCGAATTTTGTTGCTGAGAATCCTCAGAATGGACGATTACACGCATTTTTCGAGCTAAAAACACCGATTTACACGACTGACGCAAGCAGACAGAAGCCAATCATGCTCGCAAATGCCATTTATTTGCGTTTACGTGAGCTTTTTAATGCCGATGTGGGATACTCAGGCTTAATCAGTAAAAATCCCATGCACGAGCAATGGCACACGTACAGCATAAGAAAAAAGCCTTATTCACTGAATGAGCTATCTTCAAAACTAGATATTAGTTGGCTAGATGTAAAAAAAGCCCCGAAACAGGATGAAGCCGTAGGACTTGGGCGGAATTGCTACATTTTCCATACTGCACGTCATTGGGCGTATGTTGAGATCAGAAAATATCGTGGAAAGACGTACAGCATTTGGCTGCAATGTGTAATGGACCATTGTCTAAAACTCAATGAGGGTATTACTAAGCCAATGCAGTACAACGAGATAAAGGGTATTGCAAAGAGCATAAGCCGCTATTGTTGGAAAAAAGACGCTTATTGCTATCAAGAGTTTATAGACCGCCAAAGTCGTAAAGGGGCACTTGGTGGAAAAATCTCTAGAAGACCAAAGACCACTGATTCTGAAAGAACTCTACAGCCGTGGTTAGAAAAGGGTATATCTCAAAGTACCTACTACAGATGGAAAAAATTAGGAAAGATTTGATTTAAAAGAGGAATGGAAAGAAAAATGGCTGAAAATTTAGTGGGTAATTTGTTTGGGGTGGATATTCATCTTCCTTTAAAAAGAAGTGAAGTTCGGGATTTAATAGTTGCTAGAGATAATTTTATAAAAAATTTGATGGAGCAAAAAAATCTTAATGAAATGCAGGCTAGTCTTGATGCTTCGGACATGTTAATTGATTTTTGCACTCAATTAAGTGATGAAGATTCAGCTCATCTGAGCCAAATTCTTCAAGAAGAAAGTATGGCTGTTATGCCTCCAATAGCAGATACTTTTGATCAAATAGAGAAAGAAACCCAAAGTCATATTGAAGCTGCGACTAGCCATATTGAAGCTCAGGCAATCTTTAATGAATTATCTGCCAATCTACAAGTATATGGATCAAATTCTGGGTTAACAGGTGCTAGACCTGCTAATGTCGATTTAGCAATAGAACATATCAATAGAAGTTTAGAATTAGAACCTAATAATGCAGCGTATTTAAATCTAAAAGGTTTATTACTTTGGCAAGGGAAAAAAGATAAGGATGCTGGATTAGCTTTAATAAAACGAGCTGCTGAATTAAACCCTAGAGATATAAACATACAGCATAACTTAAAGGCTGTAGAAGATCCTAAGGGATGTTTTATTGCTACGGCATCTTATGGAACACCTGTAGCTTATGAAATTAATGAATTACGCTATTGGCGAGATACCAAGTTATCTAAAAATGTTTATGGAAGAATTTTTATAAACACTTATTACAAAGTAAGTCCGCCTATTGCAAGGCTAATAGCTAATAGTCCAAAAGCAAAAAAAATAGTCAGAAAAATGCTTAGACCTCTTATTATTTATTTAAAGTCTACTAATTCAAAATGACAGCAAATAAGCCTAAATCAGATAATAGCCTTTCTTTCGGTTTTTGATCTGTGCTTGGTGTAACAGTGCAAGCCTAAATCAGATAGTAGCTTTTGAATTAAATAAACCAAAAATTTACCTAAGCATAAATTATTCTAAAAATTATATTAAAATAGTCCCTGCGATTTATGAAGCAAGGATACACAATAGGTACTTTTTTTAGTGCTACGCACTTTCAAAAAGTATACCTATCGTGACCTTGTTCAGGGGGACAAGCCCCCCGAAACCCCCCAACCGCCTAGAACCATATTGAGGTGACTATGGCAGAAGAACATAAACACGAAATTCAGTTTGAAAAGAAGAGACCAATTAGAACAAAAGTTGTGAAAGTTACTTTGTTCGATTCAGAGTTCAAACTTTTAGAAGATAAAAATCCTTATAACTCTGTAGCTAAGCTATTGAGAGAGTCAGCTTTAAAAGCTGTTAAACAAGAAGATGTACATACGAGTACATATTCAAAACTTGATCGAGATTTCATTCTTGAATTAAGTCGAATCGGTACGAACATCAATCAAATTTCAAAAGCCATAAATACAAATATTGCGAGAGAAGAACCGTTTGAAGCTGTGAAGTTACTCCACCTCTTGATAGGTATTGATGAAACCTTGAAAAAGCTTAAGGAGTCAGTCCAATGATTGTGGAGTTTTTTAAAAGAGGACGGGGCAAATCTAGTGGCCCAATAGGTTATTTTCTTGGAAAAAATTTTGACAGAGAACATGCAAAATTATTATCTGGGGATTTAGATGAAGTTGCAGAACTGATCGACAGCTCGCCTTACGTAAAAAAATATACGGCAGGGTGCTTATCATTTTTTGAAGATGATCTATCAGATGCAAAGAAAAAAAACATAATGGCTGCATTTGAAAAAACACTGTTCCCAGGTCTTAAACCTGATCAATACCGAGTTGTTTGGATTGAACACCGAGATAAAGAAAATACGGAAACCGGAGATAAGCGTTTAGAGCTTAATTTTTTAATTCCGAATGTAGAAATTAGCACAGGGAAACGGTTACAGCCTTTCTTTGCTAAAGCCGATTTGAATCGAGTCGATGATTTTAAAACGATTGTTAATCACAAATATCAACTTTTTGACCCTGATGATCCTATTAATCGGCGATCAATAAAAATTGCAAAGGACTTACCGCAGGACAAAAAAGATTTTATTAGTGCGATGAATACAGAAGTTGCTTTGGCAATTACTGACGGGCTAGTCAGTGATCGTGAAAGTCTTAAGGAATGGATGACTCGCATTGGTTTAGAAATCACCCGTATTACGAAGAATCAAATATCAGTAAAAAATCCGAATAATCCAGAGGGCAAACCAATCCCTCTCAGAGGTGAGTTTTATGAGCAGAACTTCCGACATTCTGAACAAAGCGAAGATCTTAAGAGAGCAGCATCAGAACGATATAGACAAGAAGCTGATAGCAGATATGCAAACAGCATTGAAAGATACGGAAAACTTTGTGAATCAAAGAGTCGGTATCATCTCGAACGATTTGGAACAAGAGATAGAACAGACTCAGAAAAGCTTACAAGACAACTTACAGGGCAAGAAAACGAGCATACAAGCGAATATAAATACAATGGGGGAGAACTTGAGCAAGGATACCAAAGCCCTGCAGGAGAGCTTAAAGGCGCAAATAAAGAGCATGAATGCGGACTTGCAGACATTGAGCGGATTGAGCCAAGCAACAGCAGAGCAAGCGAAGCTGAAAAAAGCCCTTTTTTCATCGAATATAGTCCTAGCTTT
>NZ_JBZAYP010000008.1:0-6167 GCF_058242885.1 Acinetobacter sp. 802_lipA | reverse complement strand
GGCTGTGTTTTTTGCTTAAACCTGAATGAAAACCCAGTGATGGTACGCCCTTGCTTATGTTGTTCATAAGTGGTTTTTATATCCGTATGCTCATTGATCTGGGTAATAGCTGTGTCTAATACACGGTTTTTAAAATGATGCATACGTTGATATTCATCATCTTCAACACCTAAATTTTTACGTAATTGTTGCAGTTCAAAAATTGGTGTTTTACCAACCTCACGCCAGGCGATTAATAATTCATAAAGTCTGGTGGCGTACTTACTGGTTAAGTGTGCAACTTGTTTGGCTTCGTATTTCGTAAAATGTTCTTCTAATCGAGTGATTAACGGCACTACGTCAGGTGCGAAAGTAATTTCTAATAGCGCTAAGTCATCTACATAAAAAATACGACTAACCCAACGAGAGCGAACAACACCCACTTTTCCTGTTTTTTTGTATTCTGCTGTATAGCTAAACTGTCTATTAAATAGATTGTTTACAGCTTCTTTTAGAGCTTTATAGGATGCATCTGCCGATACATTAAAGAGCTTTGCATAATCACTAGCATGTATTTCTAGTTTGCTATCTGCCGTGATGCCCTGTCCTAATTCCCTTGCATTAATTATCGCCAGCATAATTAAACGCTGTTCTGTTAGTTCTAAATTATAACTGGCGTTTATTAATGCATTATCTTTCACAACTAAACCATTCTTCATATTAAATACACGTTATTATTAATGTGTATTTAAACACTACATATAATATGTGTGTAAATCAAGAGAATTTGTGTGCTTATACAAGAGAATTTGTGTGCTTATACAAGAGAATTTGTGTGCTTATACAAGAGAATTTGTGTGCTTATTGAGAGTGAAACCCTCTGATACCAATGCTTTCATAGGGTCTAAAAGCATTTAAAAGCTTTAAAAATAATTAAAAGCCTTTCGGCAGGGGAGTGGAACTGCCCTAGGTACTCGCTAAAGCTCGTACTCTATTGAAGCTCGTTCCTCGCTTCGAGGGGCAGTTTTTAATTAATACTGTTTGTGATATTCAAAAGTAAAAGCATTGATAATGTATTCGCTTCGCTCATATTTTTTGAAAAGCAAAAGCTCCAAAATTCGCACCCATTCGGGATGCTCTGTATCTACCGTTTAAAATCAAAAGGGAGCTTGTAATCAGGGAAAAGGCAGGCGCAAAATTTTAATGCCAGTTGATCGCTCGTAGACACTCGCTCGGCTCTTATTGGGATGATTTTAATTATTAAAATATCTAATCAAAACCGTGGAACATTGATTAAAGAATATTCGTGGAACATAAAAAATCATAAAAAAAGCCCAAACGGCTCGATTGGGCTATAAACTAGAAACTACAGCATTGATTTCTAAGTGGAATTATAACGTATTTCGTATAAGGTGTATTATGTTAATTTTAGGAGATCTATACAATTCTGTACTTTTTCACAATCATAGAAAAAGCAAATAAAATACTTACCCAAAATAAATAATCAATAAAAAAATTGAGAAAAACAAATTGATCCATGCCGATGAAAATAAATAAAGGATTGATACTTATACTTCCGACTGGAGAGGTTTCACCATCTATAAGGAACTGTAGAGGAAATCCCCCAGCTATGACTTCAACTTTTTCAAGCTTATCTACAACTATGCGAGCAACTAATATATTTTTTTGATAAAGCAAAGATACATAAGTCAAAATAATCGCTAAGAAATTAAAATATAATATTTTTTTCATAACTATTCTTTATCTTTTAAATTAATTAAAAACAGCCAATAACATAAGCCAGGAAAGAGAGCCATAAAAATAGTCCATGTATTGGTATACATTTTCCACCACTCTTTCGAAATTTCTCCTGTGTGACTCCATTCAAAAAGAATAAAAAATGGAGTAGCAATAATTATAGAGGCAATACAGATAGTTAATAAATTAAGACTGTTATAACGATTTAAAAGAATTGAGAATATGAAGCTGAAAGGTACAGTCAAAATACAATAAGCCAAGTAGACAAGACCGTGCCCTACAAGAACCACTAAAATCGAGTATAGGCTGTATTCCTGATTCATTACGATAAACCGGACTGCTGTGAAAAAAAGTAGTGGTAAAGGAGAAAGTAAGAGAGCTTTTACTATTTTTTCATTTGAGTATTTCACTAATTTAATTCTCTTATCTACTCAATAAATAATAATACTATAACGATTTTATTGGAGGTTTTTTGATTCTATTTAACATAATGGTGGTTATACGAAATTTGGATGTTAGAAACCATTTAAATTAATGAGTTATTGAATAAGTAAAACCCTCTAAGTAGACTTTTAGAGGTTGTAAATCTAGGAAAAAGCTAAAGATGCCGTTGATTGAGTATTACGGTCTGCTATTTGAATGGCACGATAAAAAAATGGAATTAGTCTATCGAGGGCGTGAAATTACTTTTGAAGAGGTATGTAGTGTTTTTCTTGACCCAGAGCTGATTTCCTTTGACGATCTTGGTCATTACGATGAGCAACGGCTAATATCAATCGGTCTAAGTAATCGTGGTAGACTACTAACAGTGGTTTGGGTTGAACGTGGTGATGTTGCAAGAATCATTACTGCCTTTGAGCCATCGCACAATCAAAAGCGGAGGTATAACTATGCAAAATGACTTAAAACGCTATAAAAATTTTGACCCTACCAATGCGCCAGTAGTAAAACCGAATTTTGTGAAAAAATTACAAGAACGCCATGCCATTGCTCAAGCAAAGGCTTTTGATGCAGATGTTGTAACTTGGCTAAGTTCTCAAGATGATGAAACAAAACAGCATATTAATGAGATGGTTCGCCATATCATGGCATTAAAACGTGTTTAATTAAAATTTAGCTCGATGCTTTGAAATATGGCTTTAGCCATGTTTCAAAGTCGAGCCACTTTGCGCGTACTGGTATAAATTGAATAACGAAAGAAACCAAGCAAAGTACTGTCCCATCTCATAACTTGGTTGACTATGAAAATATATAATTTAGTTCAGAGCTTTTTCATTATTTCTGTGCTTACTGGCTGCATGGCAAAACCTGCCTTAGTTTCTAATGCTATAGAACCTGTAAAACCAGTATTTTTTATCAAGCAAAGTCCCGAAGTGAAGACTTATATGGTTTCACTTGCAGGTGGCAAATTACATTTAGATCCACATGGTTGTATTCGTCTAAACAGTGATACCAGCCCTTTTATTATCTGGGCTAGTAGCAGCGAGTTAGAATATACAAGTGACGGTAGGATTAGTATTACCAACAAATTTAATAATCATAAAGTCTTTGTAGGTGATGAAATTAGACTTGGTGGAGGTCAGTACCCAACGAAACCTCAATCTATTACTAGCCCTATTCCAAATGTTTGCGCTAACCACGGCTACTGGATTGCGGCTCCGCTTTAACAAACACTATTTAGGGTCAATCACACAATAATCTTTGTTTGGCCCATGACAGTCATTTTTCATGATCCGGACACAGGATTGGCCATTACAGTTTTTAATATCCAGGTTATATCTTTGTTCTAGCCAAGCTGCTTCTGCCCGACGTTCTTTGATCTCGTCAAAACTTGGAATGAATAAAAATATGAAAGACAGAAAAACCAGCACCAGACTGAGGAAAATTGCACATAACAGAGCAATGAATCTATAGTTCAGTTTATCAGTAGCCTTGTCTAGTTCATGAATACGCCCTTGAAGGGCATGTGTAGCTTCCTTATTTGCGTTATTTAGGGTCTTTTTGCTCTGTTCTAGCACCCCAGTAGCCACTTTATTGTAAAACGTCTCTAATCGCTTGTTATCGTCTGCTATGGCCTCTCTGTATTCCTTCATGGAAGCCAGTAAAATATATAGTTGATCGTCTAACTCGTTTTGGTTGCTCATAGCGATGGCCCACTTCTTCCGTATTTAATACGCTGCGTCTGTTTCATCTTCTGCTCTTGTTCCAATTTCAATCTTTGCCTTTGCTCAAGCTCCAGACGTTGCACTTCCCGATCTTTCTTCCATTGCTCGAAACCTTGCTCAACACGGTTGAATCCTTGTTTCAATGTCTTTTCCTTTTGCTGTTCTTTGTTTTGGAGCTGCTGGCTGTTTTGCTGTTTGATCGTGTCGTTGAAACGGCTAATTTCAGTATCTATGCCTTTTCTGCGCATCTGAGTGACTTTACTGCCCTCATGGATGGTAGCTTGTAGCTGATTACCTTGATCGGCATAACTGCGGTGGTCGATTCTTTCCCGATACCCTGCATGTTCGAGGGCATGATTGGCTAGATTTGCCCAGGTGGATCGGATCTGTTTAATTTCTTCCTGGCTTGTTCCCATACCTAAAGTTTTTCTTTTGGTATTATTTAACTCAATATCGGTCTTATCCTTTAGCACCAAATTATGATCTTGATCCAGTTCAGCCTTACGGGTAGTTAATAAGATATGCGCATGATGATTTTTATCACTGCCATTATGACTAGGCGCATGAATGGCTAAATCTGCAATCACCCCATAACGGTCTACTAAAGATTGCGCGAACTCTTTTGCTAGTTCTTTTCGCTGTTCTTCATCCAGTTCATCTGGCAAAGCAATCACCCATTCACGTGCAGTTCGGGCATCTTTCCGATTTTCTGATTTTTCTGCCAGATTCCAGACTTTGCTTCGGTCTAATTCAGTATCCAAATTAGAAAGAATTTCCGTATAAACCACACCTTCTTTTCTCGTAAAGTCGTGCGTTAATCCTGTTCGTTCATCTGTTAATTTTTCTCCTGCACGATAAGCCATAGATGCAACCGCAGTTCGTCCCGAACTTCGATTAACCGTCTTAGTGGTACAGTGATAAATTGCCATGCCTTAGCCTTGTGATGGTTTTGCTTTTGCTTTTAAAAATTGCGTAGCAGTTTTTTGGGGTTAAGGGGAATCCCCTTACGCAAACTTTGACTTGGATGAAATCCAAGTCGTAAGTGCGCATTTCATGAAAAACACGATAGCATATAGCCCGCTTGAATTTCAATTCATAGGGCCTTATGCTTGAGTGGTTTTCTATATCCCGAAATCTGAATTATGACAAAAACTGCTGAAACTCTTGAAAAGAAAATCGAAGCCCAATTAGAGAAGCTGAAACAGTTAAAGGCTCGTAAACAAGCTATCGAAGCTAGAGAAAGATCGAAGCAAAAAGAGCAAGAAAGAAAGGATGATACTCGACGTAAAATTTTGCTCGGTTCTTATTTAATTAAAAAGATGAAAAGTAATGAAGCCAACAAAGAAAAAATACTCATGGAACTTAATGAATATTTAACTGAAAATAGAGATAGACAGCTTTTTGACTTACCAAATATTGAGGAAAATTAATTATGAATAAAGCCGATTTAATTGCCAAATTAGCACCTAAATTAAATATTAATCAAGACGAAGCAAGAGTTGTTCTTAATTCTGTTCTTGAAGTCATTACAGAAGCCCTAGTTGAAGAAAAAAATGTCCGATTAGTTGATTTTGGTACTTTTTCAGTAAAACAACGTCCAGAAAGAATGGGACGCAATCCTAAAACTGGAGAAAAACTTAAAATTGAAGCTAAGGAAATCGTTACTTTTAAACAAGGTAAGGCTTTGGGAGAGCAATTTATTGTTAAGCCAAAGCAAAAAAGTAAAGCTAAGAAGAAAGCCTAATTTTTCTTAGCTCTTTGTTTTTCTTGTTCGGCTTTATACTCTGGAATTAGCTCATTTAAGACCTTTTGGATATTTTCCTTATCTTCGATCTGCAAATTATCCCGATAGTAAATTAAGTCCTCTATTTTGCTTTCCATCTGCATTTTTTCGGTGGGTTCTGCATTTTGGGATATTCGGGATAATAGGAAGATATAACCGCATATATTTTCCCTCGCAATTTCATAATTTACGATATCGAGGTATTCAGCTTGTGTGCCGTGAAGTTCTTCTAATAGGTTGGTTAATTTCATCATGCTTGAAACCCTGCTTTTTCTAAACATGGATAAAGCTCTCTGAACTTTTCAGGCTCTAAAAGCATGTCAGCGATACGAATAGCAAATTGCTGAAAACTTTCCGTACCTTGTGAGTATTTGCTCATTTCGGGCATTTCAGACATTTTATTGGCAAATAAGTGGCGCTGAGCATCGGTCATTTTGATGAAAAAATCAGGGGTATTGGGATCACGTTTAATTTCAATTTTC
>NZ_JBZAYP010000007.1:0-6366 GCF_058242885.1 Acinetobacter sp. 802_lipA | reverse complement strand
AATAAAACCATTGATTTTCTTTTATATATGACAACTATATACTTGTCATATTTGGTAGTCAATCCGTCATAGTTAAGTAGTCAATCCGTCATAGTTAGTAGTCAATCCGTCATAGTTAGTAGTCAATCCGTCATAGTTGAACGTTGAAAGGCTTGCTCCATAAGGGATACAGCTCAATGAAAAGATTTAAAAGATATAAAAATAATTAAAAATACGTTTGAAAAAATTGCCCTTGGTTTTCGCTACGCTCAAACTCTATTGAATCTCGCTTTCGCTCGATTCGTGGGGCAATTTTTTAGATCATCCTGTTGTGACTTTGAGAAAAAGCAAAAACAAGAGCAAAAGAAACTCGGAATTCGCTTCGCTCATAAAGCTTTTTTACTCGCTACGCTCGATCTAGGCCCAATTTTCTGCATGTGATTTACGCTTATTTAGGCTTCACAGCCTAAAAAGCTGTTTTTCAGAGAGTCGAGGTGCGAATTTTGGTGCTTCGCTCGTAGACACTCACTCTATTCATCCCGATTAGAATAAAAATAGTCTCTATTTGGCGCTCATTTGCGTTTTTTGACCTGATTACTCATTTCAATAGTCGATTCTATGTCTTATGTAAAAATGTGGCTGAAATCGCATGTGAGAGCGTTTTAACTTAGGTTTTATTTTTGACCTGTAGGCTAGAGTTTTCGCTTATAGATTTTTCTCTTAAAAATACAATAGTCAGGATCTCTTTTGGCCAAGCACTATCTTTACTGTCAGTTAAGTCAATTAAATGGATTGGGAGCCGGTACATACCGGCAATTTTTGGTTCACACACCACGCATCTAAAGATAAAAGCTCAAAATCCATGATTTATAAGGCGTACAGACGATTAATTATGATGAAGAATCTGATACCAAAAAATAGAAAGAAAAGTAGTTAAGTTATTGGTTTATATATAAATTAAATGATACCGCTGATGATACCAACAAAAGGCACTTTTTACACTTTAAGTTGTTGTTTAATAAATAGTTTTTTTGGTATCACTTGTACTGTTAGAATGATACCAGAATTATCTATTTTAATGTTAATTATCAATATATTAAGTGGTATCAAAATATTCTCATAGTAAATGAATAACGATTTTGTCATCTTTACCAGTCGTTACGATAGAAAAACTGGCACATGACTGTACTGTTTTGACTTAAAAATGAGTTCCAGAAAGTGTACACGCAAGAATTGATTAAATATTTGATTTATATTGATTCGCATGTGTACACCTATGTATACATTAAATGACAGTAAGTTTCTAAAATCATTGAAAATATGCTGTACACATAGGGTATACAAGCAATGTACACGCTTTATGCATTAATTCAGGTATAACATATTGAAATTTATTACAAATAAGCGTGTACAGCTAAAGGGTGAAGTGTTATGTCAACAGAATTGGTCAACTCGGCAAGTATCCTTAGTTTTCCTCGGCCATGTGATTTCTGTGAATTAAAGGAAAATGTTCAAAAATTTGCAGGGTTAATGCTTTGTGGAAATTGTCAGGAAAGCATCCGGATCACCAATCCTGGCATGTTTGAAGCCAATGGTCAGATTGAACAAAAAGCCCAGGATTAACCTGGGCTGCGTATAAGAGATTTTATGTTAAATGTTTTCTATAAGTTCGCTTTATAACCACCCCTAATTTGCTAGCAGGTTCTATATAACTTAGTATTCGCAAGTCTATTTGTTATTACTGTATAAGTAAAATTCAAGGCTCTTTAACAGGAACACCTCACGATTCAGAAAAAACGCTCGATTTTAGTCTATTAGCAAATATTCGTCCTGAAATAGAAACTGTACCGTTAGTAGGTGTTAATGATGCTTTACAACGTTTAAGAGCAGGAGATGTTAAGTTTAGATTTGTCATTCAAATGAATGCTTAAGTCTTTAACTTTTTAAATCTAAAAAACAGGAATTTCATTTATGTCTAAACACTATGATTATATTGCGATTGGCGGAGGCAGTGGCGGTATTGCATCAGTCAATCGTGCTGCCATGTATGGTAAGAAATGTGCACTGATAGAAATGGGTGATATTGGTGGAACCTGTGTCAACGTAGGATGTGTTCCTAAAAAAGTGATGTGGTATTCAGCTCAAATTGCCGATGCGATTCATAAATATGGTCCTGACTATGGCTTTAATACAGAATTGAAATCCTTTAACTGGAAGAAATTAGTTGAAAACAGACAAGCCTATATCAGCCGAATACATACATCGTATGACACAGGACTAGCTAAAAATAATGTTGATGTCATTCGAGGTTTTGCAAAATTTTTAGATGCTCAAACAATTGAAGTAAATGGTGAAACGTACACAGCTGACCATATTTTAATTGCTACGGGGACTCAAGCATTCAAACCTGAAATTGAAGGTGCTGAATATGGTATTGATTCCAATGGTTTCTTCGGATTAGAACACTTACCGAAGCGGACTGCTATTGTTGGTTCTGGCTATATTGCTGTGGAATTGGCAGGTGTTCTTAATGCATTGGGTTCGAATGTACAATTATTTATTCGTAAACATCAGCCTTTGCGTGGATTAGATCATTTCCTTGGTAAAACACTATTAGAGAATATGCGCAGTGAAAATATTAACGTGCATACTCATAGTCAGATTAACAAAGTGACTAAAGTTCAAGATAACTCACTTGTATTACACCTAGAAGATGGTACAGAACATAGTGTAGATTGCTTGATTTGGGCAATTGGTAGAAAACCTGCAACTGAAGCGATCAATCTTAATAAGACTCAAGTTCAATTGAACGAGAATCGCTTTATTCATGTTGATGCATATCAAAATACAACACAGTCTGGCATTTATGCAGTGGGTGATATTACAGGTAAAGTCGAGTTAACACCTGTTGCTGTGGCAGCGGGTCGAAGACTGTCTGAACGTTTATTTAACAATAAGCCAAATGAACATTTAGATTATGAAAATATTCCGACTGTGGTGTTTAGTCACCCACCTATTGGAACAGTTGGATTAACCGAAGATCAAGCCATAGAAAAATTTGGTAAAGATGCCATCAAAATTTATAGTTCTTCCTTTACATCCATGTATACAGCGATAACAGAACATCGACAACTCACAAAAATGAAATTAATTTGTGTAGGAACTGATGAGAAAGTGGTCGGAATTCATGGTATTGGATACGGTATGGATGAAATTCTGCAAGGCTTTGCTGTTGCTTTAAAAATGGGAGCAACTAAAAAAGACTTCGATAACACTTTAGCAATTCATCCGACTTCTGCTGAAGAATTCGTCACAATGCGTTAATCATTGATCATCTAAAAGAGCATTTATTTATATATTTGCTCTTATTTTTATATTCTATATCCAAATTATGAACTTTCAACAACTTAGAATTATTAGAGAACTCACTCAACATAATCTCAATTTATCACAAACAGCACATGCTCTAAAAACATCTCAATCTGGTTTAAGTAAAAAAGTCTTCTTTCATTATTATATCTTTTTATTTTTCTGAAATATTTACTTTAAGATATTGAATAACAAAATAAAATAAATGACAGCTTATGTGTCACTAACTAATGTCATTGATTGTCACTAAATTCTATAACTCATTGATATTATTTAATCAGAAATGACAACTTATGTGTCATCTGACGAATGTTGATAAATTAGTGGCTATGTAAGTGCTAATTTTACACTTCTCTATTATACTTTTTATCAAATTATTTTTAATAATATGCTACTACTTAATGAAAATATTAACTTTTTTGGTGATAACTCTCTTTTCATGTATGACTGCTCATGCTGCTGAGAGGAAATGGAGATCCTTAGCAGGTGTGATGTATTTAGATGAAAATTCTGTAGTTGTTACCAATGAACCTAAACTCGTTAATGCAACTATCTATGTGCATAATTCTAAAACAAACGAAAATTTGTTAAGTAATACTACAGTTGATTGTAAAGATAATACTTATTATATAGATGACTTAATTCAGGTATATGATGAAAAATTTATTCTAAAACGGGCAATTCTTTCTCCAATCAATACTAGACAAGACCCGAAAAAAATTACATCTGAGTCTCTTTATTTAGCTTTAGTAACTCTTTGTAATGACTCGAATAATGAGAGGTTTAGAGAAAAAGTATCTAATTTAAAATCACGTTATGATAGAAATTCTATTGGTCAACTTTACAATTTCATGGGCACTAATGAATGGTTCTTATTTCATGGAATGGTATCTGGTTTTGATACCATAAACGTTAAAGGATGTGAGTCCAACAATAAACTGGAAAATACTACAGACTGTAAAAGTGCAAAAGGTTTACTCCAAAATTATGGAAGCCTCAACTATATTCCAGATAATTACAGATATCAAAATGCGATAAATATTAAACAACTTGCGCTATCTGGAAAATTAGATGTTCTAAAGTCTATTAAACTCTATAGCACATGGTCTTCGTCTATTTACAAAAAAGCCGAGTCATACAGTAGGTCTAGTCAAGAATTATCTCGTGTTTACGCACTATTGCTGTTCTATGAGGATGTAACAGGGAAAGTTGTTAATGGTATTAAAAACTAATAACTAGCCCAATGAGTTGAAAGACTGAATAGGTTTTTGAATGATTACCGATTGAAAAGATCTTTTAGCCTCACTAAAATTAACATAATACACCTTATACGAAATGCTATTTTTATTCTGATATAAATCATAATCTTATCGTATATAAAAAAGCCCAATCACTACCGATTGGGCTTTTTACGTGAATAGTCGTGTTCCACGTCTATTCTTTGATCAATGTTCCACACTTTTGATTAGCTCAGTTGAATAATGCCCTTAGCCATTCGGCAAGAAAAACCGGCTTAACCACCCTCTTTTCGGCTGCTCCGGTTCAACATGCTCCGGCACCGGAATACGCTTATTTTCTGTTTCGACCAGAGTAGTCAATCCGTCATGTTTAGCTTCTGCTGTGTCCGGTTCTGGAGCTGTTTTGGTCATGCTTGGTTGCAACGGTTCTTGATCGGTAAACGTAGTCATATTGGTTTTTGGGGCTTCTAATAGACGTTGCATTGCCTCAATTTGTTCGTCCTTAACATGTAACTGATCATTCTTAGCTTTTAATTCATCTCGTTGAAATTTCTCACGGTCATGAGCCTGTTCTAGCTGTTTTTGAAGCATGTGAACCTGTTGTTCAAGCAAGTGAACTTCTGACAACTTTCGTGTTTCGGTTGTCTGTGAACTGTTCACATGTTTAGATGGTTCACCAAAGACTCGAATAGCTTCAGAAAGATCAATTTTACCATCGCTATTCTTACTTAAATTACCTTTATTTATTTGTTTATAAACGGCTTGACGAGTCATTCCATAGAGGTTTGAAAGTTCGATAACAGATAGTGATTTCATGTTGTAATTTAGGTTGTCTATTATGTGAACTAAGATACATTAAGAAACAGTCAACCGCTACATACACAATCAAACCTCACCCTTTAAAACCTAAATTCCTAAGATGAGGAATAAATTGCTTTTGTTGTATTGGATCTCTAAGCATTTCTTTTATTCTTGATGCCAGTACATCATAGCTTTCTCCTTGAGCTGCTAAATGCGATAGCTCATGTAAGCGAGAAAGCTGATTGCCAAACATATTGATTTGAGCGTCTGTTAGTTTATAAACCTTATCTTGTTCGTTATGTTGATTAATACTTTTTGATTTTTCTTTAAATGAAAAAAGAATATGGGTGACTTTACGACCAGTTTTTTTCTGCTCATAGGAAACGCTTAATGGGCTGCATTCATTTATTTGGTCTACAGCAGTATCAATTACCCGTTTTTTGAAATCTGCAAATAGTGGGTATTTTTTGCCAAGCTCCAACATGCTTCGTAAGCTCTCAACAGAGATTTCACGCTTACCTATTTGTCTGTATTGCACCAATAATTCATAAATACGAATACCATATCCACTATTGATCCCAGCAATATCTGATAGAGCATACTTAGTAAATTCTCTACTTAAATTAGATATGAAGGGCAAGATAGGTTTTGAAAAACGAATACCAATGATACTTTGACTATCCAAAAACTGGATCTCTTGTACCCACCTCATTTTTATAGATTTATCATCAATACTAAGATTAATAGATCTTTCATAAAGTCTATTAATACCTTCTTTTAAGTCTCTGTATGCGGTTTTTTCATGTACTCCTAATAGCTGTAGTTCATTAACGCTTACAGGGTATAACTCATCATCAGTAATAGGCTGGCTCTTCGGAATACGTGAAATAGCTGCCAAGACGATACGCTGTTCTACAGCACTTAATTGATAGGAAGCTTCTATAACTTGATTTGATTTAACAATTTGATTCTTATCCAA
>NZ_JBZAYP010000006.1:0-8375 GCF_058242885.1 Acinetobacter sp. 802_lipA | reverse complement strand
CAATGATCCTATTTTCATCTCGTCTAGTGACTTCTCACGGGAATGTGGCATAGACATTTCAACCGCATATACTGCATTAGAAACTGCATCAGATCGTCTTTTCACTCGATTCTTTGGATACACTGCCCAAAATGGAGATCGGGTAAAAGTTAGATGGCTACAGAAGGTGATTTATAAAGCAGGGCAAGGAGGGTCAGAACTTTATTTTACAGATGAAGTCCTCCTTCTTTTGAGGGAGTTTGATGCTTTAAACCCTTACACCAAGTACAAGAAAGAAGTTGTATTACGGCTCAAGAAAGACTACTCACTAGACCTTTACCACTTAGCTAAGAAGCATCAGGCAATGGGTGGCTTTCAGATCAGCCTTGATGATCTTTTTGAGCAATTTGAATTACCTGAATCTTATAAACGAATAGGAAATCTCAAAGATCGTGTAATAAAACCATCATTAGATGAAATCAATCAAAATACTGATATTGACCTCAGCTATGAGAATGTAAAGCGAGGGCGTTCTGTGGTCGGCTTTAAGTTCACTGTTAAAGAGAAGCCAAAGCCGAAAGTGATCGAAACAGGTCGAGATCCGCACACACTCGATATGTTCTGCAAAATGTCTGATAGCCAAATCAGCACATATAGCTCGATTTTATCAAAGGTACACAGCATCAGCGACCTTGCAGGCAATAAAGATTATCAAGCATTTGCGGTATGGATTTCGAATATTTTACGAGATCCAAAATCGGTTCGTGAGGAAATAGCGAAACGTATTTTTAAGGCTTTGCGAACTGAAACAGATTTTAAAGGCTGAATTGCTAGGAGCATTATTCAACTGAGCTAATCAAAGTCGTGAAACATTGCTTAAATAATAGTCATGGAACGTGAAAAATCATAAAAAAAACCCACCTTGGGGAAGATGGGCTATCAACTAGAAACTACAGCATTGATTTCTAAGTGGAATTATAACACGTTTCGTATAAGGTGTATTATGTTAAGTTTAGAAATACTTATAAAGACGAGTGAATTTTCTACTTTTAAACTAGCTTAATTTTTGGGAGCATTACCTACGGATAAAAAAGATAAAATAAATAAAGTTTATAGTTCTCAAAAGTGGTGGAAGAAGAAGAGTCTAAAAAGAGAAGTTTTTGGAGTCGTTTTTTTCTTCCTAATGGATAGAGTGAATATCATAAAATAAGTTACAGGTTCTGGGAGCAAGTAAGATTACTATCATCAAAGTATATTAATTCAGAACAGTCGCTAAAAAAAATCGAGGCATGTGCCCCGATTTTTTATTCTTTGATTATTAAAAATCAATAATTACTTTCATTGCTTTTTCTTTTGCTGCATTAATGAATACATCATATGCTTTTTCAATTTCATTAAATTTAAAATGATGCGTTGCTAACTTTTCCATTGGAAGTTTTCCAGAACAACAAGATTTTAATAGCATTCCTGTAGTATTTGCATTCACTAAGCCAGTAGTGATTGTTAAATTTTTAATCCATAATTTTTCAAGAGAAAAGTTCACAGACTTACCATGCACACCAACGTTAGCTAAATGTCCGCCTTCTTTGACAATGTTTTGACAAATATCCCAAGTAGGCTCAATTCCTACAGCTTCAATAGCACAATCAACACCACGTTGATTAGTTAACTCCATTACGCGTGCAATAGCATCTTCTGTTCCCGAATTAATTGTATCCGTTGCTCCTAACTCTTTTGCCATAGCTAAGCGGTTTTCATCCATATCAATCATAATGATTTGACTTGGAGAGTAAAATTGAGCTGTTAATAGTGCACTCATACCAACAGGGCCGGCACCAACAATAGCCACTGTATCACCAGGCTTAATATCCCCATTTTGAACACCAATTTCATGAGCTGTAGGTAGAGCATCAGAAAGTAAAACAGCTACATCTTCATTTAAGCCTTCAGGTAGCACATATAATGAAGTATCAGCAAAAGGAGTACGTACATACTCAGCTTGAGTTCCATCGATCATGTATCCCATGATCCAACCACCATCATTGCGACAATGAGAATATAACTGTTTTGCACAGTTTTCACATGTACCACAACGACTTACGCATGAAACAATTACTTTATCGCCAACTTTGATATTTTTTACTGATGAACCAATTTGTTCAACAATACCAATACCTTCATGACCTAAAATACGACCATTGAATGAACCATTTTTTTCTTGTTCTTTTTGTTCAATTTCAGGATTTTTACCTTTATAAATACCAAGATCCGTTCCACAAATTGTCGTTTTTGTCATTTTAATAATGGCATCTGTCGGATCAATTAGTTCTGGTTTTTTGCGTTCCTCGAATCTAATATCATGATCACCATAATAAACCATTGCTTTCATTATATTTTCCATAATATATCCTGTTCAATTAAGTTGGTGGACTCAAGCCACAAGAGCAAACGTATAAAAACTTTCCAAACAATGTCGATGTTACCCAACAAGGGAAGCAGCAATATTAATTCGTATTCTAGACACATATCCTAGTTTTATCTAAAAAAATTGTATTAAAAATGGTAGGGGAATACTCCCTCAAATTAACCGATTTTAAAGCTATAAAATGATTGATTTAACATAATGGCGCTTATACGAAACGCATATTTTAAATATATAAAAATCATACACTTGTGTTATAGTGGTGATGCTCGACGATGTCGAAAAGCTGACTTGGAAACAAGTCGGCTTTTTTATGAGCGGTTTTGATACTTCTTGCCAATAATATTTATCAAGATTTGACATTATGATTGCACCGATCTCTATTTAATATATACTATTTAGTATATTAAAAAAGGAGGGTGTATCATGAATCATATTGCAAAAATCTTTATGAATGGGCAAAGCCAAGCGGTACGACTACCAAAACAATTTCGCTTTGAAAGCAAAGTTGTTTATGTCAGAAGAAATACAAAAGGAGAGGTTATTCTTTCTGAAAAACCTCGTACATGGACAGAGTTTTTTAATGAAAATAGTGATGTGTTGGGTTTTGAAACCCTAATGGCTGATCGTGAGCAAGATATGCCATTTGAAAGAGATCTTTTTTAATGGAATATCTACTTGATACCAATATTGTGGGCTATATTTTAAAAGGTGTTGCCAGTAATAAGCTAAAAAATAAATTAATGATGATTAATCCCGATGATGTTTTCATTTCACAGATTACCCATGCTGAAATTATTTATGGTTTGCAGAAGGGTGGGAATATCATCAAACATATTAATCGAGTTAATTCTTTTTTAGAAACACTGAGTATTTTAGATTGGGATGAACAATGTGCCCATGCTTATGGCAAAGTTCGTAATGAATTACGCCTACAAGGTGTTACTGTTCAATCAATGGACTTAATGATTGGTGCTCATGCCATTGGTCACAATATGACTTTGATTAGTAATGATCATATTTTTGATCATTTCAAACAATTTGGATTAGTGCTAGAAAATTGGCAAACCGCCTGATTAGGCATATAAAGCGATTTAAGCGATTTTTACATGATACTGATAAGGGATTAATGTAAATCAGATTTAAATCGCTTAGATCGTAAATTGTGGCGTTCTGGGCGAACTAATCAAGTGCTTTGCAGTTGAGAGTGACTATCAGCGTTGGAAACTTCTTCTTTACATCCGAAATTGATTGTTTTGTAAGTTTGATCGAGTCATTTTTTATCGACGCGAGTAATACACCATCTTCATTAAGCTTTTTGTTTTGACTTTGAAGCGCTAAATTATCTTTTTCTAAACTTTTATTTTGAATAAATGCGGTAATGCATAGTGCGCTGAGAACAACCAAAAAAAAAGCTAAAATTGAACTTGTGTTGATTGCAAAATAGTTAAAATTCAATCGCTTATATAGGTTTTCATAATAGTTTGTTTGTTTGACTATGATCTTTTCAGTTGTCGTTAAACTATCGTTTAGTTTTAAACTGATCAAATTTGCTTTCTGATCAACTAAATCTTCTGTTTCACTCATTTTATTTAAAACATTATTACAATGAGTCTGCACATTTTTTGAAATATTATTAATTTCATCATCAAAAATACTATTAATATTTTCCGTTTCTGCGTTTATTTTATCAAGAACATGCTTTCTAAAATTAAGAGATGATTCATAAAGTTGTTTCATCTGATCTTTATTTAATTCTTCAACTTCAGCAAATGAATCTTTTACGCTGTTGATTGCAATATTAATGCTTTCTGTAAATGCGCTGACATCAGTTTTAAACTGAGAGAGACTTTCTCGATGATCTTTTGTGACACTCAATACTTGTTTGTTTAAGTGATTATAGATTTCTATAATATTCGTAATGACAGTGCTGTTCGCTTTTTTAGCTTCTAAAATCAGTGTTTGGTTTTGCTCTTTAAACTGTAGTGAAAAGTTTTGTGTCACGCTTTCTTTTACGTCGTTAGCAACATTTTTTATAATATCGCTAGTTATTTTGTCACTGCTGCCACTAATTTTTTTAGAAAGATCTAAGTTTTGTTGCTCCAGCTCTGCGAGTGATTGCTTTGCAGTCTGTCTGATCTGCATGATTTCAGCATTTAATTGAAGAATGCTTTTCTGATTATTTTCGATATTAAGCTTTGAATCTTGAACGATTGACACGAACTCTTGAAGCTCAATTTTGTTTAGAAAATCAAAAAAATCATTCTTAATTTCAGTTTGTGAATTGCTGACATGACTATTAAGTTTTTTCAGTAATTCAATATGTTGTTGCTTTTCATTTTCAAGTGATTCTGAAAGCAGTTGCATAGTGTTTAAAAGTGTTTTCAATGTTGCTGAAACTTGATCGCTCATGCGAACTCCAAAAATAACTAAAAATCTGGTGTGTAGTTATTATTTCTAGTTTGCTCACGCTCGACTTGTCGCTCACGCTCAGCTTGTCGCTCACGCTCAGCTTGTCGTTCATGCTCAGCTTGTCGCTCATGCTCAGCTTGTCGCTCATGCTCAGCTTGATTGTTGATAGAGTCAGACAAGCTTGAAAACAATTCGTTTTTGCTCAAACTAGAAATGCTTGAGTCGAGCGTATCAAAAATATTTTTTTGACTTCCGTTTTCGTTAACATTTTCAGTTATTTTGTCAAAAGTCTCATTAATTTCTGTCAATTTGCTTGAAGCAGTATTCAAAATGTCATCAAAAGCACTTTCTCTTGATTGTGTTTGTAATTTGCTTTGCTCAAATTTGAGCTGTTGCAGCAGTTTTGATGTCGCAATGATCTCATGCTCTAAATCAGGCATTGAACTCAATAAGTTACGCTGTTTAATCGCATCATTTTTTAAACTGATTTCTGTTTCAATATTCATTCGTCGAAGTTGAGTCACTTTTGAGCCTTCATGTAGTGTTGCTTCGAGGTCTAGCCCTCGTGCCCTATTACTACGATGATCAACACGAATATCAAAACCCGCTTTTTCTAAATGTAAATTAGTTAAATCGGCAAAGTATGAGCGCCAGTTTTTAACTGTTTTACTTCCCACTTCTTTATTAAAATCACGAAATTTTTTTGCTGAGAACTCACCTGTTTCTAGATCAATTGATCTTGTCGTAAACATAATATGAGCATGATAATTTCGTTCATCACTTCCACTATTTTTATGTGGTGCATGTATTGCAGCATCAACAACTGCACCATATTTTTCAACGAGCTTTTTACATAGATCATCGAGCATTGATTTTCGTTGCTCTGCATTAAGTTCATTTGGAAAAGCAATTTCAAATTCTCTAGCTAGAGTTGCATCTTTTCTTCGCTCAACTTTCTCAACTGAGTTCCATAATTTTTGTCTATTTAATAAATTAATATTTGTATTTTCGGGTGCATATATTTGTGTATGTTCGACTCCTATTTTTCTTGTGTAATCTTGTTCTTTACCGTAATAGTCGCATGTCAATTTTTCAGCAGAACGATAAGCAGCACAAGCAACGGCAGATCGTCCGTCACTTCTACTTATATTCTTGACTGAAAAATGATATATCGCCATTTCGCTTTTGCTCTTAAATTTGGTAAACCAAATTTCACCAGTCTATGTAGACTGGTTTGGGGTGTAGGGGTATCCCCTACCGTGCTTACCATTGAAAAATACCATTAGGTTTTTTCAATGGATAAGTGCGCCCTTCATTTCATTCGGGAAAAACCACGATATCATATAGCACCTTGAATTTCAATTCATGTGCGCTTATGATTGAGTGAGTTATTTCGGAATGATCTTAGAGTATGAGTATTGAAAATTTAGAACAGAAAATTGAAAAACAAGAAGAGCGTTTAAAACAATTAAAAGCTCAAAAACAGGCAATTGAAGCTAGGGAAAAAAAGAAAATTTCAGAGCAACAAAGAAAAGACGAAACTCGCAAAAAAATATTATTAGGTTCTTATTTGCTTAAAGAAATGGAAGATGAAACAGAGAAAACAAAAATACTCGCTAATCTCAATACATATTTAACACAAGATCGAGATAGAAAACTTTTTGATTTACCAAGTATTGAGGAAAATTAACGATGAATAAAGCAGATATAATTGCCAAACTTGCTCCTAAATTATATATAACTCAAGATGAAGCCAGAGTTATTCTTAATTCTGTTCTTGAAGTATTTACTGAAGCATTAGTTGAAGAGAAGAGTCTTAAATTAGTCGATTTTGGAACTTTTTCCGTTCAAAAACGTGCTGAAAGAATCGGCCGTAATCCTAAAACTGGCGACCCCATTAATATTCCCGAAAAAGAAGTTGTTACTTTTAAACAAGGAAAGGCTTTAGGTGAGAAATTTCTTGTTAAAGCCAAACCTAAAGGAAAAATAAAAAAAGCAAAATAAATCTTTATGGACTATGCCTGAAATCCTGCTTTTTCTAAACATTGATAAAGCTCTCTAAATTTTTCAGGCTCCAAAAGCATGTCAGCGATACGAATAGCAAATTGCTGAAAGCTCTCTGTACCTCGTGAATATTTAGACATTTCGGGCATTTCAGACATTTTATTAGCGAATAAATGCCGTTGTGGGTCGCTCAATTTTATAAAAAAGTCGGGACTACTTGGATTTCGTTCGGGATCTATTACCTTTTCTATTTTGGTTTGTGGTTTTTGCTTAAACTTGAATGAAAAGCCTGTAATAGAGCGCCCTGTCTTGAGTTGGTCGCTCGGACTAAACTAAACTTCTGAAGACATAGTTTTTCGAGGTTGTTATCCGCCATAGGATAAATATTTTCTGATTTTATGAATAAAATCGGCGTTTTAAAGTTTGGTATCAAGTGGTTGGCACTTGGTACTGCGTCAAATTTTACGGTGCACACGTTATAAGCACTTAGACCCCCTCGGATATTCTTAACCAACAGAATATCGAAACGAGGTGGGTTGCTTTAAATGCTCGCCATTTGCGCTCTAAGCGATTTTTCACACCCACACTATAAAACCTAGTGCAACACTATTAAAATCGCATACAGAGCAAACCATGCGCTATAAATCAATATCTCTTGGTGTATCTTGCTCACGATCTGCCATAAAATCTTCAAATCCTGTTGTGTTATTGTCTTTAAAAAAATCTTCCCAAGTTACTTCACAAAAAACGCTATGTTCATTGGCTTTGAAAAATTTTAAAGGCTTGTCGATGTTCTTCATCGACAGATAAACCAAATCGTCTTTGCTCATGTCAGATATCCTTTAGCGAGTGTCTACGAGCGACACAAAAAAAATTTGCGCCTAGACACCTCTGAAAAACCGTTTTTTAAAAAATTCGATTCATGTTTGTAGTAAATCACATGCTGATCTTTGCACCTAGACCGAGCGCAGCGAGCATAAAGCTCTATGAGCGAAGCGAATCCATAGTCGCTTTTGCTTTTGGAATTCACAAACAATATTAACTAAAAAACTGCCCCTCAGACCGAGCAAAGCGAGGTCAAAATGTCACGAGCTTTAGCGAGTGCCATAGGGCAGTTTTTCACTCCCCTGCTCCTTTTTATACTTTTAAAAAGCTTTTAAATACTTTTAGCCCCCCTTCAACGCCACGTATAGAATGGCTTTCAAACTTTAAAAAACTACAAACGCCAAGTATTAAACTACAAACGCCAAGTTAAATGCAGTTTAAAAACTACAAACGCCAAGTTTAAAAACTACAAACGCCAAGTATTAAACTACTTACTTATACTTGTAGATTAATATATACCGACTACTTGAAAAACCATGTAGATTAATATATAAAACTACAAACCCAAACAATGTAGAATAAATAATATGGCTGCTGATTTGAGAAAACATTATCCGAAGGATTGGATGGTTTTACAAAACCGTGTGACCGAGTGTTATAGGGGAATGAGTCTTGATGAAAAGCGTCTATTTATCATGGCTACGCCACTTGCAAGAACAACGCAAATATCGAG
>NZ_JBZAYP010000005.1:0-14814 GCF_058242885.1 Acinetobacter sp. 802_lipA | reverse complement strand
TTTATCTTTAGATGCGTGGTGTGTGAACCAAAAATTGCCGGTATGTACCGGCTCCCAATCCATTTAATTGACTTAACTGACAGTAAAGATAGTGCTTGGCCAAAAGAGATCCTGACTATTGTGTGTCTAAGGGAAAAAATCTATAAGCGGAAACTCTAGCCTACAGATCAAAAATAAAACCCAAGTTGAAACGCTCTCACATGCGATTTCAGCCACATTTTTACTTAAGACATAGATCTCACTATTGAAATGAGTAATCAGGTCAAAAAACGCAAATGAGCGCCAAATAGAGACTATTTTTATTCTAATCGGGATGAATAGAGCGAGTGTCTACGAGCGAAGCACCAAAATTCGCACCTCGACTCTCTGAAAAACAGCTTTTTAGGCTGTGAAGCCTAAATAAGCGTAAATCACATGCAGAAAATTGTGCCTAGATCGAGCGTAGCGAGTAAAAAAGCTTTATGAGCGAAGCGAATTCCGAGTTGCTTTTGCTCTTGCCTTTGCTTTTTCTTAAAGTCACAGCTGGAAGAGCTAAAAAATTGCCCCAGGAATCGAGCGAAAGCGAGATTCAATAGAGTTTGAGCGTAGCGAAAACCAAGGGCAATTTTTCATTCCCAAGGCTTTTAATAATTTTAAAGTTTTTAAATGCTTTTAGACTAGCTGAACACCTTTATTTTAAAGGCCTGTAGAGCTTATATGACTACGTTTACCTACCAATATGACTACGTTTACCTACCAATATGACTACGTTTACCTACCAATATGACTACGTTTACCTACCATAAGTCTTTATAATATTTTTTGTAGATTTAACTACGTTTACCTTGCATAAATCTACATAGTTATTAATATAGACTTATATTCATAAATAATAATGTAGATAAATAAGATGCGGGATTTAGTTGTTAAAGATAATGCTCTAATAAATGCTAGCTATAATTTGGACTTAGTAGAACAACGTTTAATCCTATTGGCCATTGTCGAGGCAAGAGGTAGTGGCAGAGGTATCAATGCAAATGACCCATTAGAGGTTCATGCAGAGAGTTATGTAAACCAGTTTAATGTTGCACGACAAACAGCTTATCAAGCTCTCAAAGATGCGTGTAAAGACTTATTCGCACGCCAATTTAGCTATCAAGAAGTAAATAAAAGAGGAAATATTGAGAATGTCCTAAGCCGCTGGGTCAGTGAAATTAGATACATTGATGATGAAGCAACAGTAAAATTAATATTTGCACCTGCAATCGTGCCTCTTATTACACGTTTAGAAGAACAATTCACAAAATATGAGCTACAGCAGATTAGCGATCTTAGTAGTGCTTACGCTGTACGTTTATACGAATTATTGATTGCTTGGCGTAGTACTGGCCAAACACCTGTTATTGAACTAGCAGAGTTCAGGCAGAAGATAGGTGTTCTCGATGATGAATACACTAGAATGGGAAACTTCAAGGATCGAGTGTTAAATCTAGCTATTGCCCAAGTTAATGAGCACACAGACATTAACGTTAAATGTGAGCAACATAAAAAAGGCCGTAACATTTCAGGATTCTCTTTCACATTTAAGCAAAAGAAAGTGATCACCTCTAAAAGTTCAACTTCACTTGAACTTTTCTCAAAAATGACCGATGCACAACGTCACCTTTTTGCTAATAAACTTTCTGAACTTCCAGACATGAATAAATATTCTCAAGGTACAGAAAGCTACCCACAATTTGCAGTTCGAATTGCTGAAATGCTAAAAGATAAAGAGAAGTTTGAAGAGCTTTTGCCACATCTTAAAAAAGTAGGATTTAGTACAAAATAAACTTCATGTTCAGGTAGGATGTTCATCTAAACATCCTTGTACATGCACTGAGGGATTACATTGAACACAACAAAA
Organism: Acinetobacter sp. 802_lipA; assembly: GCF_058242885.1. Taxonomy (NCBI): domain Bacteria; kingdom Pseudomonadati; phylum Pseudomonadota; class Gammaproteobacteria; order Moraxellales; family Moraxellaceae; genus Acinetobacter; species Acinetobacter sp. 802_lipA. The sequence continues at coordinate 12,932 of NZ_JBZAYP010000005.1, read as the reverse complement.
TTCAGCGTCATGGACGCAAGTAAAGCTTTTAAAAAATCACGAACAACAATATATGAAGCTATAAAAAATGGTGAATTATCAAGGGATCATGATGGGCTTATAGATTTATCTGAACTTATCAGGGTCTATGGTAACCCTATCGGTGTTCAGTCCAATACACGTACTGAACACGTTCAAAAGGATGTACAAGTACGTGTTCAATCTGAAATTGAAAATGTATTGAAAGATCAAATTTCTCTACTCAAAAATCAATTGGACTTAGCCAATCATAGAGAAAAGGCTTTGATGCAACACATAGAAGATTTGACTCATAGAATTGAGTTTAAAGGTCAGCTTGAACAACCAAAAACAGAGGTAGAAGAGCACAAAGTTGCTCCTCCTGTTCATTCTGAGATGACAGAGAATCCTAGACTAGAACCAGGCCAGAAAGATGACGGATTGACTACTCCGGTCGAAACAGAAAATAAGCGTATTCCCGTGCCGGAGCAGGTTGAACCGGAGCAGCCGAAAAGAGGGTGGTTAAGCCGATTTTTCTTGCCGAATGGCTAAGAGGCTTGTTTAGGTGTACTAATCAAAGTTGTGAAACATTGATCAAAGAATAGGCGTGGAACGTGAATAATCATGAAAAAGCCGTTCCAGTGCGCTGAACCCTAGAACGGCTTTGACTAAGATATTGATGCTTATAGGAAAATTTCAAGCATTTCGTATAAGGTGTATTATGTTAATTTTAGACAATTTAAAAAATCACATGGTAGATCATCAATGAATAGGACGCCCCCTAAAAAAGTAATTCAAACTCTTAGACAGGAGGTAGGATTTGGTTGTCCTGTTCCTAATTGTGGAAACCCTTATCTCGAATGGCATCATTTCGATCCGCCTTGGAGTATTGAAAATCATCACAGACCAGAGGGTATGATTGCTCTTTGTACACAGCATCATAAAAATGCTGATAACTATGCTTATACCAATGATCAATTAGTAGAGTTTAAAAAAAATAAGGTTAATTCAGAAAAAGTAAAAGGCAATTTTGAATGGCGGAGAAATAAATTATTAACCGTAGTAGGGGGAAATTTCTACTATGAAACACCTCGCGCACTTGTAATTGATAATTATGATGTAGTTTCTTTAACAAGGGATGAAAGTGGTTATTTACTGCTAAATGTTGAAATGCTTAGTGTGTCTAAGGAAGAGCGTTTAGTAATGAGGAATAACTGCTGGGAAAATATAGGAACTCCTATTGATTTTAAGTGCCCCCCTAGTGGTAAAGAAATTGAAATTAAATATGAAAATGGAGATTTTCTATCAATTAAATTTTATGTCATTAATAATAAAGAATTATTTAAAAAGAATTTTGATATAGAAGCTCCTGATTCCTTAGAATTCCCTCTAACTATTTCTGAAATTAACTTTGAAGTATCTGGTATAGACATAAAAGTTTCACCAAAAGGTACAAACATTCAAACAAATCAATTTATACGAAATTTTTCATATAATTGTGGTGTAGGTATGATGTTGAATTTAGGAATAAAATGGCGTCAAAATTGGAATTTAGTACCAGTTCCTAGTCGTAGAGCAGCCTCATGTCCATGTAATAGTGGTTATAGATATAAACACTGTCATGGAAAAATAGAATTAGGGGGCTAATTTTATTTATAAACCTTCATTTTAATGTGGTTCCGTTAATTAGACCACTCAATTCAGTTTTATAAGTGATAAATCCGCTCTAAATATTTAAATTATGCTGCCATTACTTTTAGTAAATGTTGATCATAAAATTCATCCGGTGTTGCCTTATTCAAACTTGAATGAGGACGTATCGTGTTATAAAAATCCAAATATTCAGCAATTGATTGTTTCGCTTGTTTAACCGTATCGTAAGCCTTCAAATAGACTTCCTCATGCTTCAAGCTGCGCCATAACCGCTCAATCATCACATTATCCATCCATCGTCCTTTCCCATCCATACTGATACGGATATTTCGCAATTTTAACTCATTCAAAAATGCCTCGCTTGTGAATTGACTGCCTTGGTCTGTATTAAATACCTCTGGACAACCATATTTCACAATTGCTTCTTGCAACGCATCTATGCAAAAGTCTGTTTCCATACTGATCGATACTCGATGAGCCAGTACTTTACGACTATGCCAATCTATAATTGCACACAGATAGACAAAGCCTTTAGCCATAGGAATGTACGTGATATCTGTACACCAGACTTGATTAGAGTGATCGATGACCATGTTTTTCAACAGATATGGGAAAATACGGTGTGCAAGATTAGGCTTACTGGTATTGGGTTTTGGATACAAAGCATGTATTCCCATCAAGCGCATTAAACGTCGGACTTTACGCCGACCTATTTGATGCCCTTGACGCTGTAGCATATCTCGTATCATTCGACTGCCCATAAATGGGTAGTCGAGATGAATTTCATCGATTAGACGCATCAAACTCAAATCAGTTGATGAAATCTCTTTGGGCTTGTAATACAACGTACTGCGATTGATTTGAATCAATTGCGATTGTTGTCGTACCGAAAGTTGATGGGTCTTATCGATCATTTTTTGCCGCTCAGCTGCCCTATTTTTCTGAGCGCACCTTCTAAAAAATCAATTTGCAATGCCTGATGTCCTATCTTGGCATGTAAAGCTTTGAGGTCAATCTCAGGTTCTTGTTGTGCTGTTGGTCGTGAAAAAATATTGATTGATTGCTCAAGCAGTTGATTTTTCCAATCGATGATTTGGTTTTGATGTAAATCGAATTGAGTAGAAAGTTCAGCGAGTGTGTGGTCGCCTTTAATTGCTGCGAGAGCAACTTTAACTTTAAACTCTGCTGAATGATTACGACGTTTTCTTCGTGTCATGGTTGACTCCAAAAACAAGCATTTCCCATGCTTATTGGGGAGTAGATTATCACTTATAGACGTGGTCTAAAATCCTAGAACCACATCATTTTACATAATGGCGGTTATACGAAATTAGTAGTTTTTACGCGGAATTCCTAAGGTATTCATCTTTTGTCTTATATCTTTATTTTTACCAATAGGTAAAATATATTCATAACCTACATCGAAAAGTAGGTAATTAAGAAAAAATTACAGCGTTTTATAAGCCTTATAGTAACGGGAGAGACTATAGGGCTTTTTATTTATCTTAATATTCATATATCTATGATGAAGCCATGATACTCTGCGATATAAAAAACCGGCTTGAGAATAGACCGGTCTTTTATGATATTTGCTAAAATACTCTTTTGAAATATAAAAAACTAAGCGTGTATAGCACTGGGTCTAGGTGTTTTTTGGGCTTAGTTATTAGCGTTATTTAAATAAGTATAAGTCAATTTTTACCTAATGGATTTGCTTTTCAACTAGTTCCAATTTCTTTAATGCTTGCCCTTTTTTATGATCATTATTAATCTTTACAACTAGAGCTAAAATAAAAACCATCACTATAAAAACAAGGAAAATCAAATGCTTTTTCATCATTAATTCCGTCTTTTGACCTTTAAGAATGCCTTGCTCCTTTGTAAATAGATATGACATAAGGGAAGCACTGATACAAGCCTTTTTAAATGACTTTAGCAACTCGATAGACAGTTGCAACTCCACAATTCACTGCTTTGGCAATTTCTTCCTTAGTCATATTGCCAGATGCTAGCAATTCTTTTATTCGTTTGTGCTTAGCCTCATTGGCTTTCTTACCTGTTGGCTTGTAACCCGAACGTTCCAGGCCCTGCTTAATACGTTCTATACGTTTCTCATTGTCTAGACGGGCCATTGTTGCCAGGAGATCAATCAACATATTGTTGATGAGTTCCAAGATTGAATGAGTAATGCTGTCACTGGTTTGAATCATTTGGTAGGTAGTAGGAAGATCTGCCACAATTAATCGAAGTCCTTTCTCCTGAATCCTGCGCTTCAGCTCTTGAAAATCCTGTTGGGTTAGGCGTGATAATCGGTCAATACTTTCAACCAACAAGGTGTCACCTTGATTTGCTTCTGACAGTAGCTTATTCAATTCAGGTCGGTCTAACTTCGTACCACTATAGTTTTCCACGTACACAATGGTTTCGCCCAAATTCAAGTTTTGGTTTAGATCCTGAAGAATCTGCAAAGCCCTTTCTGCATCTTGATCTTTAGTTGAAGCTCGTAGATAAATACGTGTATTCATTTTTATCATTTAATCATTAATTCTATTAGATTAATGATAACACTATCATTTAATTATTGCATTAAGTTTAATGATAGATATTTTATGTTATTTGGCTCGTTATCATTCAGCTATACTCTTTTGATAAAAAAAGCATGACTGAAAACCATGCCTTGGGAGCCCTGAACCGTACCGGGTTTGTCGGAGACTTTTTTATTTAAGTTAGGCCACCTGACCTAACGGGTTAATCTTATCATAGTACATTGCTTCAAACTCAAAAGGCGATACATAACCCAGTGCACTGTGTACACGCTTTTTATTGAACCAATCTACCCAGTTTAGTGTCGCAAGTTGTACATCTGCTAAACCTTGCCAATCTGCTTTTAGATATTCAATCACCTCTGTTTTGTATAAGCCATTCACCGTTTCAGCCAAAGCATTATCGTATGAATCACCAGTCGTACCGACTGATGCTCGTAAATTTGCTGCTTCTAAACGATTGGTATAGCGAATGGAAAGATATTGCACACCTCTGTCGGAATGATGAATCACATTCTTTGGCATGCCTCGATCGTGCAATGCTTGCTCAAGTGCATCGAGCACCATATCTGTATTCATCCGTGTAGATACTTTCCATCCAACAATTGCTCGTGAGAACACATCAATAATAAATGCGGTGTAGACCCAGCCAGAATTGGTTTGAATATACGTAAAGTCACTGACCCATAATTGGTCAGGTCGATCAGCACTAAAATTCCGTTTCACTAAATCACCTGCCCGTTTTTGATCATCTCGGCTGCGGGTAGTTTGTTTGTTCTTACCACGCCAAACACCTTGTATATCTAGCTTTTGCATCAATCGAGCAACTGTACAACGTGCAATAACATAACCCTCACGTTTCAATTGTTGCCAAACTTTACGTACACCATATCGACCTGAACTTTCTTTCCAAATACGTTTGATTTGCTCTGCATGATGTAAATCATGCAGAGCACGTTTCGCTCGATGTTCTGGGTTATCAACGAGATCTAAAGCCCGATAATAGGTCGAAGCTGCAATCGGTAAAATTCTACAAATCGCTTCAACACCATATCGATCTTTATTGTTATGGATAAAATCCACCATTATTTGTGTGGGCGGTCGAGCTCCGCCTGGGCGAAAAAAGCGGCTGCTTTACGTAGAATTTCATTGGCACGTTTTAATTCTTTAATTTCACGTTCCATTTGCTTCATTTTTTCTTGATCAGATATCTGTTGTACTTTAATAGGATTTTGCTGATCTAAATGCTTTTGATGCCAGGCACGAAGTGTTTCAGGAGTACAACCAATCTTAGGCGCAATTGCTGTGATTGCAGCCCAAGTAGAAGGATAATCTTTTTCAGATTCAATCAATAATTGAACCGCTCTTTCTCTGATTTCAGGGGTATATTTTAATTTTGTCATCGGGATAGTCTCTCAGAATATTGACTCTCCGACAAACCCGGTACGATTCACTTTCTTCAGTGCTTTTAATCTCGTCATATAGTGCACCAGCACTATGGATATAAAAATCTTTTACATTATCTTCAAGATTTTGTTTTCCTCGTAAAATAATGCCTTTGATACCATCATCCTCTATAGATACCAATGTTTTTTTAATAGTGTCAGTTAAAGATTTCCTTGATGCCGGCTTAATAATGATTTCAAAACTTTCAATAACTTCTAGATCATTAGGATTAGTCGATCCTAAGAAAAATTCTTTAAATGATTCCCCTAGACTACTATCTTTACGAACTAAAAACCGTGTAGTTCCAATAAATGGTAGTGTCATAGCCTGATTCTTTGTAATTTCAGTTTTCAAAGGATGAACAACAAAACTAATATCCTGAATTCTGAGCATAACAAGTAAGTTATTTATATACATTTGGAATGCTGTAAACTGAACCGTACCGGGTTTGTCGGAGACCAACTTTCTTGAGAGAATGTCCCAATGACAAAACCAAAATATACCCCCGAAATTAGAGAAAGAGCGGTTCAATTATTGATTGAATCTGAAAAAGATTATCCTTCTACTTGGGCTGCAATCACAGCAATTGCGCCTAAGATTGGTTGTACTCCTGAAACACTTCGTGCCTGGCATCAAAAGCATTTAGATCAGCAAAATCCTATTAAAGTACAACAGATATCTGATCAAGAAAAAATGAAGCAAATGGAACGTGAAATTAAAGAATTAAAGCGTGCCAATGAAATTCTACGTAAAGCAGCCGCTTTTTTCGCCCAGGCGGAGCTCGACCGCCCACACAAATAATGGTGGATTTCATCCATAACAATAAAGATCGATATGGTGTTGATGCGATTTGTAGGATTTTACCGATCGCAGCTTCAACCTATTACCGAACTTTAGATCTCGCTGACAATCCAGAACATCGAGCGAAACGAGATCTACATGATGAGCATCATGCTGAACAAATTAAACGAATTTGGAAAGAAAGTTCAGGTCGATATGGTGTGCGTAAGGTCTGGCAACAATTGAAACGTGAGGGTTATGTTATTGCACGTTGTACAGTTGCTCGATTGATGCAGAAGCTAGGTATACAAGGGGTTTGGCGTGGTAAGAATAAACAAACCACCCGTAGCCGAGATGATCAAAAACGAGCAGATGACTTGGTGAAACGCAATTTTAGTGCTGATCAGCCTGACCAGCTGTGGGTCAGTGACTTTACGTATATTCAAACAAATTCAGGCTGGGTCTATACCGCCTTTATTATTGATGTGTTCTCACGAGCCATTGTTGGATGGAAAGTATCTACACGAATGAATACAGATATGGTGCTCGATGCATTAGAGCAAGCATTGCATGATCGAGGCATGCCAAAGAACGTGATTCATCATAGTGACAGAGGCGTGCAATATCTTTCCATTCGTTATACCAATCGTTTAGAAGCAGCAAATTTACGAGCATCAGTCGGTACGACCGGTGATTCATACGATAATGCTTTGGCTGAAACGGTGAATGGCTTATACAAAACAGAGGTGATTGAATATCTAAAAGCAGATTGGCAAGGTTTAGCAGATGTACAACTTGCGACACTAAACTGGGTAGATTGGTTCAATAAAAAGCGTGTACACAGTGCACTGGGTTATGTATCGCCTTTTGAGTTTGAAGCAATGTACTATGATAAGATTAACCCGTTAGGTCAGGTGGCCTAACTTAAATAAAAAAGTCTCCGACAAACCCGGTACGGTTCACTTTGGAGAAAGTACTCTTGATGCAAATCCAAATACTCTTAGTGTTGGATGAAAATACACATACGATGCAAACCCTAAACTCTCATCTTTACTTAATAAAGACTGAATCTCATAAGCCTTAATTTCATCGTCTTTCTTCTCAATTCTTTTAATAATTTCTCTATCTTTAGTCTGTACAAATAAATAAAAGCTATTTACGACAGGAAGTAAATATAGGTTTTCGCCAGAATGTCGGTTTTGCTTAGCGAATGGTAAAGCTTCATTCGAAGTTGATGATTTAATAAAATCATTGATCTCCATTCTAAATTGGCTTTTATCTTCAAATTTTTCAAAACAATAAGTAAAGTAGTTAAGTTTCAAGTGTTAATCCCCTCATTAATCAAAACATAATATCTTAAATATCAACTAAAAGTGCTCACCTTTAAGGGCGTGTAAAGAACCTAGTTCTTATATTATTTCCACATATCAATCTTAGTCTGGTACAGCTCCACAAATGTTAGCTGTCTCACGACAAATTTTTTCATAAGTTTTACTTTCAAAAAAAACTTGCAATCATATGCATTCATTATCAATATATCATTTTGTCCTAGGACAGCGGACACTGTGAATTAAAATGCTTAAGTCTCAAGATATTCTTGTTTTAGTAAAGTTGCTATCTATTCAAAATGGATTACGTACATCGTCAAACTTCAGTAGGACCTATAGCAACGATTACTCGGACTTCTATTTAAAAAGATCTCTTAGCCATCTGTTGTCAGTTAGAGGACTGGCCGAATCTATTGTTATGGGTAAAAGTGAAGTATCAGAATGCATTAAACGATTAGTAAAAGTTGGCCTACTAGTTATTCACAATCAAAACTTTTCTCAAAGATTGGACTTAGCTAGTCTGGATTGGGATATTAATAAAAGGGGATTTTTCCATTTAGTCATTTATAGTTTTCAATATTTTTTCCCAGCAGAACTAAAATCAATGGATTTTGGGCTTCCTACAGCATTTTCTAAAGAAGGTCTAAATTCTCTCTTAGCATATAGCTCTCCAGTACCTTATATTTGGCCAATACAAACCTATAAATCTATTTCAGGCATAGCAGTTGAACCTATGCATAAATCAATACCATATGCAGCAATTAATGATGAATATCTCTATGAAATATTTGCAATAATTGATATTTTTAGAATGGGTTCTCCTAGAGAGAAACATATCGCAGAAAAACTATTTTTAGACATTTTAGGCTTGTAAAACGAATGAACTCACCATTAATTATAATGCTAGAAAAAGTAGCAAATGCCCTAACTCAAGATCTTAGGCAGGAAATGGTATTCATTGGTGGATGTACTACTAGTCTACTGTTAGATCCTGAAAATCATTCATTAGCTACAAGATACACATATGATGTGGATCTAATTGTAGATATAACAACTCATGCAGAATGGTATTCACTAGAAGAGAAGATTCGGAAATTAGGTTTCGTGAATGATCAAAATGATAATATTTTATGTCGCTATAGATTAGGGAATGACTTGATTGTTGACTTTATGCCTACAGATTCAAATATCTTAGGTTTTAGTAACTATTGGTATGAACAAGCTATTACTCACAAGATTACGTATTGTCTACCAAATAAAACTGAAATAAACATACTCGAATCCCCATATTTTTTGGCTACAAAATTTGAAGCTTACAAAGGTCGAGGAAATAATGACCCCTTAATGAGTAAAGATATAGAAGATATTTTAACTGTATGTATGGGTCGAAGCTCTCTAGTTGAAGAAATATACTCTAGCCCTCAAGAGTTAAGAGATTATCTCTCTAATGTACTATTAGAGTTACACCATCATTCAGAATTTGAAATTGTCTTAGATGATCAATGTCGATATGGTTCAAAAGAAAGAGTTAGGCAAGTTATAAACGCAATAATCAAACAATGGAATAAAGCTTTCTAATGATTTTTTTCCATTTTACTCATAATCAATGCCTTCCTAACAAACATGGAATAGATGGAACCGGTGAACTTAAATCTAATCCGCTTTTAGAACTTTGCTATGTAATTGATGGACATAGTAAACATCCCAATAGCGCTATTCTGGTATCTAATTTCCATAAATTTATTCTGGAAAAAAAAGAAGAATTTACAGATTTAATAAATGAAGATGAGGTAATTAGAGAATTCCTTGAAAGAGTAATTAAAGAATTTCACAAATCTCAATATAGACAGCTCATCCCAGCAGCCATGAGTATCTGCCTAATCATTTTTAGTCCCCAAAAGGTCTACAGTGTGCATCTAGGAGACTGCCGTTTAGGTCTAATTTTTGAAAAAAAGTTAGAGTGGTTAACTTATCCACATAATTTAACAATGTGCCGGATTATAGATATTGAAACTTTAGACTTAGAAGAAACATTAAGATCTTCAGCTGATAATCATATTGTAACTAATTCTTTAAATACTAAACGCCTAAAAAAAATTGAAATAAATGTATTTAATAGAAAAAAAGGAACATATCTTTTAGCAACAGATGGTTTATGGAAATTAGAGGTTCATAAAATTCTATCAACTGTAAAAAATAAAGAAAACTATAATGAAATTGATGATTTAGCTTTCATTATAGCTAATGACTAGTTCTTCATTTAACATAAAAAAATCTCTTATGCGAAGCTTGCTTGTTAAAAACCATTTGTGAAGATCTGTATCAAGATTATTGAGAGTATCTATAAAAAATGATGATGTAGCTATCAAGTCAACCAACTATCTTTGGACATTTAGTTTTCGAATATTATAGGCGGATAAAAATGAGTTTTATGGAACAAATAGAAGAATCTCCAGCTAAACTGATAGCGATAGCTTTGACGGTAAATTTAATCCTTTTATCATGGATTTTGGATGGCTTCCTCCAAACAAATTTGATTGCATTTAGTCTTCATCACCCTGATGGAGATATTTTAATATTCACAATAATAGTACTGCTTCTTCTTACTTATATGATTAGTGGTAAATCAGGGCTATTAATGAAATTTTTTTCATTTTTTGACTAATTGTAATCATGCTTATTCACCATTAAATAAACAATCCAATTGTTTTTCTTATGTTTTTTTAACTTTCGTCGAGTCTTAATAATAAAATATTAAACTTTCAAAAGACAAGAGTGGCTTACCAGTCATGGACCTGTAGACCATAAAAGATATGGCGAGCTAAATACATTATTCCAAAACTTATGTGAAATATAGCGGTTCTATTGCATAGGAAACTGAGGTCTAATACCCCATCCCTTCTCACATGATCCACTTTAACAGCTCAAGATTTATGGGACTTTATTAAAATCCCTATAGAATAAAAAATATGGGAGTAAAAACTCCCATATTTTTTAAAATTCTGCTTTTGAATCGGCTATCACATATGGCTTCCATTTAGGACTAGTACAGTTAAACTTTGGATCCTGATAGTGTGGAGGAAATTTATTATCTTTATCATGATCATTGACAGCGACTTCACGCTTACATTGAGTACATCGATAGATTCCTGAATGTGGAACTTTAGATCCAGCAGAAAAAATTTGATTAAAAAAGGCATCATTACTATTGGTAGAAAACTCATTTAAGGTTTTACGTTCAACTAAAGACATTTTAACTATTCCAAATTGATTAAATCTGATCAGAATATCAACAATTTAACTCATAAACACATTCAAAAATGATAACTGCGACACACTTTGTCGTTAAGAATCACCTGTCTTCAGTTAAATGTAAAATCACTTATTTTAACTTACCAATACAATCTAATATTTCCTTTAATTGCTCAGGATCATTTTCTTCTAACTTTTTAAAAACCTCCTCTAAAGCTATTTCAAGTAGTTGATTTAATAACTTATTTCTTGTTGGATTACCGAGGTGGGCTTTCAATGCCTCTACCTTTTCAAAGTTCCATTGATATATACGAAATGGTACTTGATGAGTTACCCCTAAAGTCTCCGTGTTATATGTCCTAGCTTTAATTTGTGACACCAAAATATCTAACTCTTTCGGGTCATTTTCCCCCTTAACATAAAGTCTATTTAACATTTCATCACCAATGAATTTGATATATAAAAATGATATAGTTTTTAATATCAAAAATACAAGTGAGTTTTAAAATGGGACAAGCAAAAAATCGGGGCTCTCTGGAAGAAAGAGTTAAAAATGCTAAAAAATTTAGAAAAGAAGCTATCTTAAGTGAACTTAAAAAAATCGTAGAGGGGCATTATCAACACGTACCAGATCAATTTTCACATCGCCAGAACTATTTAGATGGATGTGTAATTGCAATGGATATTAAAGAAGCAATGGACATCGTCTTAGACGATGGCGATATTGGTATCATTGAAGATGGTTGCCCAAAACCAGAATATATATTAGGACTATTTGAAGTTGCTTTAGATAACTACGGTCTCGATGATAATGAGAATATTCAGGAATGTGCAGCTTGGGTTGATGAAGACATAAGTATGAATACTACGTTCTTTAGATTTAAAGATGCATCAGAGTTTAATCAATTAGAAGATGTTCTAAAGGCCGTTAATAAATTTTCATTTTGGTTGCCAACTTATATCATGCTAAACGGCACTTGGTATGATACTTACGAAATTGGTGCTGTAGATGAAAATGGAAATACTATAGGCTCCAGGTTTTAATTGATTTATAAAGCCCAGGTTAATCCTGGGCTTTTTGTTCAATCTGATCATTAGCCTCAAACATGCCAGGATTGGTAATCTGGATATTGTCCTGACAATTTCCGCAAAGCATCAGCCCTGCAAAAAGCTGTACGTTTTCCCTTGAATCACAGAAAGCACATGGTTTAGAAAGTTGAATAATATTACTCATGATTTTTTCCTTTCAGATAGCTAGCCTTGGCATGACTTCTTCCTTTAGCCTGCATTCCTCGAATCTCATATTTCTCTGTTTGTAGCTTCATAAGAATGCCTATTTGAAACATGTATATTTCCCCTAAATCTCCTAATAAATTTTCATTCAAAGAATTAGCTTGAGTAAATTGATCCAATGATCGATTAATATCTTTTTCAAAATCATTCACCAGTGTTTCAATCCGACTGACTTGTCGCTCAATGCTGGCCATCTGTAAATTATTGGTCAGAAGATCCCGCAGATAAGTCCCTAATTTATCGCCCTTCAACTGAGCCAAACGCTCATATTCTTGTGCAACCTGATTGTCTAATCTGACGGCAACGGTTCGAGTATGTTCATGAAAAACTCCTATCATTTGTTTTCAATCTAAGCATCTAATTTCTAAAAAGTAACTATCAAATATAAGTAAACACTGTATTAAGTTTTAATGATTACAGGTTAAATATCTAATATAAAAAGAGAAATTCATATAAAAGCGTAAACAAAGCTGATTACAGGCTATCCTATTGTTTTGTAAGTAAATATTGCACTTTATCTGCAACAAAAAGTGTTTACAGCTAAACCTATGAAAAATAATAAAAATCATGATAAAAGCGTAAACGCTTTCCAGACATATAAAAAACCGCTGTATCCCTTATATTATAAGGCTTTGGGGCC
>NZ_JBZAYP010000004.1:0-15402 GCF_058242885.1 Acinetobacter sp. 802_lipA | reverse complement strand
TTTTGAGTGGTTGCTTCTTTATTGGCATCTGCATATGCAGCGGCTTGAGCATCAGTAAGCCCAGCAGCTTTCGCTTTAGCCACAAGAGCAACACGGTTCGCTTCGATGGCAGCAGCTTTGTTTGCAGCGACGATGGTGTCTAGAGCTGTTTGAGCATTTTGAGAAGTTGCTTCTTTATTGGCATCTGCATATGCAGCGGCTTGAGCATCAGTAAGCCCAGCAGCTTTCGCTTTAGCCACAAGAGCAACACGGTTCGCTTCGATGGCAGCAGCTTTGTTTGCAGCGACGATGGTGTCTAGAGCTGTTTGAGCATTTTGAGAAGTTGCTTCTTTATTGGCATCTGCATATGCAGCGGCTTGAGCATCAGTAAGCCCAGCAGCTTTCGCTTTAGCCACAAGAGCAACACGGTTCGCTTCGATGGCAGCAGCTTTGTTTGCAGCGACGATGGTGTCTAGAGCTGTTTGAGCATTTTGAGAAGTTGCTTCTTTATTGGCATCTGCATATGCAGCGGCTTGAGCATCAGTAAGCCCAGCAGCTTTCGCTTTAGCCACAAGAGCAACACGGTTCGCTTCGATGGCAGCAGCTTTGTTTGCAGCGACGATGGTGTCTAGAGCTGTTTGAGCATTTTGAGAAGTTGCTTCTTTATTGGCATCTGCATATGCAGCGGCTTGAGCATCAGTAAGCCCAGCAGCTTTCGCTTTAGCCACAAGAGCAACACGGTTCGCTTCGATGGCAGCAGCTTTGTTTGCAGCGACGATGGTGTCTAGAGCTGTTTGAGCATTTTGAGTGGTTGCTTCTTTATTGGCATCTGCATATGCAGCGGCTTGAGCATCAGTAAGCCCAGCAGCTTTCGCTTTAGCCACAAGAGCAACACGGTTCGCTTCGATGGCAGCAGCTTTGTTTGCAGCGACGATGGTGTCTAGAGCTGTTTGAGCATTTTGAGAAGTTGCTTCTTTATTGGCATCTGCATATGCAGCGGCTTGAGCATCAGTAAGCCCAGCAGCTTTCGCTTTAGCCACAAGAGCAACACGGTTCGCTTCGATGGCAGCAGCTTTGTTTGCAGCGACGATGGTGTCTAGAGCTGTTTGAGCATTTTGAGAAGTTGCTTCTTTATTGGCATCTGCATATGCAGCGGCTTGAGCATCAGTAAGCCCAGCAGCTTTCGCTTTAGCCACAAGAGCAACACGGTTCGCTTCGATGGCAGCAGCTTTGTTTGCAGCGACGATGGTGTCTAGAGCTGTTTGAGCATTTTGAGTGGTTGCTTCTTTATTGGCATCTGCATATGCAGCGGCTTGAGCATCAGTAAGCCCAGCAGCTTTCGCTTTAGCCACAAGAGCAACACGGTTCGCTTCGATGGCAGCAGCTTTGTTTGCAGCGACGATGGTGTCTAGAGCTGTTTGAGCATTTTGAGAAGTTGCTTCTTTATTGGCATCTGCATATGCAGCGGCTTGAGCATCAGTAAGCCCAGCAGCTTTCGCTTTAGCCACAAGGGCAACACGGTTCGCTTCGATGGCAGCAGCTTGTTCATTGTTTATTTGAGGAGTGGAGTTTGCGGCGGAATGATGTCCACCACCACTACTACATGCGATAATAGATATTGATATCAATGTAACAATACTTACTTTTGAGATACTTTTAATCTGCATTTGTGTTTTCTTTGTAAATACTATGTAAAGTTGTATGATATTAAAATTTATTTTCTCTTTATTCAATTATAGAAAATAAAAATAGTTAATAATTTTCATATAAATAATTTAACTTTTATACTAAAAGGAAAATTATTTATTATTAGACCTCTTGCGAAAGTATCATTTTTGGCTATTTTAGAATTTGATATTTATTTAAAAATCAACGCTTATTGCTGATTAAATTTTGACCAACTCAAGATGTCTATCAAATAAATCTAAAATTAACATAATACACCTTATGCGAAGTCAAAAATGCGAGCTTAAGCTCCCATTTTTACTGATGATTTTTTAATTCTTTGAGCATAGCATCCCGCAAAATTTCATTCATTCGTGTTTGATAGCCTTTGCCTTGAGCTTTAAACCATGCAAGTACATCAGCATCTAAACGAATGGAAGTCTGTTGCTTCACTGGGCGATAGAATTGATTATGGCGTACAGCATTGCTCCAGTCGGTAATTTCAGGAATATCTGATAGATCTAGCTGATCGTCAGGAACCGTTCCCTTAGCAAGCAAGCGTTCAATTTCAGCATCTTGCTTGTCGCTGAATTTTTCATTCAGTTCTTTGCGTGAGTATCTAACCATGCTCATATTTATCTCGCTCTGCTTTAGTTACCTGTCTTGCACTAATGATTCGTATGATTTCACAGTCATCTTCATCAAAGATGGTGTGAGCTACTAAGAGCATTAGTACGCCTTTTACTTTTCCAATGGTCTGCCAACGTTCTTCACCATCGGTATGTCTATCCTGGATTGAGATCCTCAGTGGATCATCAAAAACAAGGCTTGCAGTTTCGAAAGAGACATCGTGCTTTTTTTGATTCTTTCGATTCTTAGCCTCATCCCATTCAAAATACTGTTCCATAAAAAACATTCAAATTTGTATATACAATAATGTATCACAAAATTGTATCACTCAAGTTGAGAAGCGTAATTTTTAGTCAAATTTATTGGCAAGAACTATCAAAATCGCTCATAAAAAAGCCGACTTGTTTCCAAGTCGGCTTTTCGGGTTTGCGTCCCCAATTTTTTATAGCATAACTTTTTGAAATATAAAACTATTTTTATATGCGTTTCGTATAACGCCCATTATGTTAAATGGATAGTTATTTGGTGGAAAATTTAAATTTTTAAAGAATCGAAATTGTGGTCTTAAACTTGCTTACTAAAAATATGAAAGAAATGAAGTAAATTAATTCTTATGTTGCAAAACTCTAAGCGTATTGGTTTTCTATTACTCGATAACTTTTCTATGATTGCCTTCTCAAACATGCTTGAAGTATTACGTATGGCTAACTATGTCACAGAAGATAATTTATACCAATGGAACGTAACGGGTTTAGATGGACATCATAGCTGTGCAAGTAATGGCTTACAAATACAACACACCTGTGTTTTATCACATTTACTCAATATGGACATTGTCTTTATTTGTGGTGGCTTTCAATTATATAAAAATATGACGCCACGATTAAAGAATTTTTTATATCAACTTGATCAGAAAAAAATCGCTCTAGGCGGTTTATGTACGGGTGCATATGTATTGGCAAAAGCGGGTTTACTCAATGGCTTTCGTGCCAGTATGCATTGGGAAAATACTTTAGCCGCACAAGAAGAATTTCCCTTAGTACAATTTACCACTCATATTTTTACTATTGATGTGAATCGTTTCACCTGTTCTGGTGGGCTTGCCGCAATTGATTTAGGCCTACAGCTTGTTGAAATGCACTATCCTAATATTACTAAAAAAATTTGTGAGCAATTCATTGTCCATCAAATACGTGATGGCAATGAAATTCAACATCAGCCTATTTCTAAACACAGTAAAAAACTTGATTTGCCGATTCAAGAGGTGTTGCGCTTAATGGAAAATAATATTAATGAACCTTTAAAGATTTCTGAAATTGCACAGCATGTAAAACTGCAATCACGTACCTTAGAACGCTTATTTAAAATACATCTGCAAATATCTCCGAAAGAATATTATTTAAAACTAAGGCTTACTCATGCACAAAATTTACTGAAACAGTCCACTTTGAGCATTTCAAATATTGCATTTGCATGTGGTTTTTGTAGTGCTTCTAGTTTTACTAAAGCCTATAAAGCTTTTTTTAACTATTCACCCAAATTTGAACGGAATGTTCTAGATTTTGCTAATTAGTATTTTTTGATCTTGTCGGTTTTTGACAACTTTCTGACGTTTTTGGCGAAAATACCTATTCATATTCTGCATAAGCTTAGGTGATTGGTTACATCACATTGATCTAGGCACATATATGAATACTTTAGTAAATAATTTTGCTGTTTCAGAGCTACCATCACTATTAACCATTGAAAATGGTGAAAAAGTTTCTGCAACATTTTCATTATCTGAGTATCAAAATAGACAAAGCAAGTTACGCCAACTAATGGAAGAGCTAGAAATTGATCATGTTCTATTTAGTTCAATACATAACATCAACTATTATGCGGACTTTATTTATTGTTCATTTGGTCGCTTCTACGGTCTGGTGGTTAGCCCAGAAAAAGTGGTGACAATTTCAGCAAATATTGATGCTGGTCAACCTTGGCGTCGTACGGTTGGTGACTATAACGTGGTTTATACCGATTGGCAGCGTGATAACTATTTTAAAGCGGTTGCACAAGAAATTCCGAATAGAGGTCGTGTAGGAATTGAGTTTGATCATTTACCTTTAGAGCGTTTAAACAAGTTAAAAACAGTTTTACCGAATGTGCAATTTGTCGATATTAGTGCCGCATGCATGAAGCTACGCATGATTAAATCTGCTGAAGAAATTGCACATATCACCCAAGGTGCTGCAGTGTGTGATATTGGTGGTTTTGCAGTGACTGCAGCGATTCGTGAGGGTGTACCAGAGCATGAAGTAGCTTTAGCCTCTACCCAAGCCATGGTACGTGAAATTGCCAAACGGTTCCCAAACTCTGAACTAATGGATACGTGGACCTGGTTCCAATCAGGCATTAATACCGATGGGGCACATAATCCGGTTACGACACGCCAAGTGCAAAAAGGTGACATCTTAAGTTTAAACTGCTTTTCTATGATCGCAGGCTATTACACAGCCTTAGAGCGTACACAATTCTTTGATCACTGTGATGATGCTTCACTACGTATTTGGGAAGCGAATGTTAAGGTGCATGAAGCAGGCTTAAAACTCATTCGCCCGGGCGCACGTTGCAGTGATATTGCGAAAGAATTAAATGAAATTTTCTATGCAGAAGGCTTATTACAATATCGTACCTTTGGTTATGGGCATTCTTTTGGCGTCTTATCGCATTATTACGGTCGTGAAGCAGGTTTGGAATTACGTGAAGATATTGATACGGTGATTGAACCAGGCATGGTGATTTCTATGGAACCTATGGTAATGATTCCACAAGGCATGGCTGGTGCTGGTGGCTACCGTGAACATGATATCTTGGTGGTGACCGAAACAGGCAATGAAAATATCACTAAGTTCCCATATGGCCCAGAACATAACATCATCAAATAATCAATTGCGTAGACACTTCTTTTAGAGGTGTCTATTTGATTTAAGGGGACAAAAATGACAAAAGACAATCAGGTAAAGCAAAAAAAAACCTTAAAACGTGTCGCAAGTGCAAGCTTCATTGGCAATTTTGTAGAATGGTTTGATTACGCTGCATATGGTTTTTTGGCAACAGTCATTGCAGTGGTTTTTTTTCCGCAAAGTGATCCTTTAACTGCATTAATGGCTGCCTATGCAATCTTTGCAATTTCATTTATTTTACGTCCATTAGGCGGTATTTTTTGGGGCCACGTTGGGGACAAGTTTGGTCGAAAAAATGCACTATCTTGGTCGATTATATTAATGACCCTAGCGACAGTATGTATAGCACTATTACCAAGCTATCAAAGTATCGGTATTTTTGCACCGATCCTGCTCTTAGTATTCCGGATGATACAAGGTTTTTCAGCTTCAGGTGAATATGCAGGTGCGGCAAATTTTCTTGCAGAATATGCCCCTAAGGAAAAAAGAGGACTTTATACCAGTTTAGTTCCTGCAAGTACTGCAGCGGGTTTACTACTCGGATCTGTAATGGCAGCAGCGATGTTCGCTTTTATGTCAGAGGCATTTCTACACGAATATGGTTGGAGGATTCCATTCTTGTTGGCCGCACCATTGGGCCTAATTGGATATTATATCCGTGTAAAGCTAGAAGACACGCCAGAATTTTTAGAACACCAAAAAACTGGCCAGAAAGAAAATTTTCCAATCAAAGCTTTATTTAGTCAATATCGACCAGCACTTTTTAAAGCATTTGCTGTTGCATCTTTAAATGCGACTGCGTTCTATCTTATTTTTAATTACATGCCAAACTATTTGGCAACAGAATTAGGCGTAAATAAAACTCAAGCATTTATCTCAGGATCAATTTCACTGCTATTTTATATCGCTGTGGTTTTTGCGATGGGAAAATACTCAGACCGAATTGGGCGCAAGAAAATGTTACTTTGGGCAAGTCTAAGCTTTATCGCACTTACGATCCCTTTATTCTACTTACTTTCAACTGCCAGTTTTGTTGAAATGGTGATGATCCAACTGGTGTTTTGCACATTGTTAGCAATGAACGATGGTAGTTTACCTGTATATTTAACAGAACAATTCCCTATACAAGTGCGCTATACCGGTTTTGCCTTTAGTTTTAATACTGCTAATGCACTGTTAGGTGGAACAGTTCCTTTCGTTGCAACCTGGTTAATTCAACAAACAGGTAATACCTTAGCACCTAGTGTCTTATTAATTGTAGTTGCAATTTTTGCAAGTATGGCTTTATTACAAAAGAAATCACATCGTTTAGTCAGTGCTAAAGCTTAAAAGGAATTAGTTATGCTTTTAAATGCTCTACCTGCACTCAATAGAAATATATCGACTTTAATTGGTCTTACAGCTGTCATATTTTGGAGTACAAATGTAGGCTTAATTCGTAGTGTCAGTGAGAGCTTTGGAGCTGTAGCCGGTGCTGCTCTAATTTACAGTTTTGCATCCGTGATTTTAGTTTTCACGATTGGTATGCCTAAGTTTTCTACAATCCCAAAATCCTATTTATGGTGGGGAAGCCTTTTATTCGTTGCTTATGAATTATGTTTTGCTCTTTCTATTGGCTATGCACAAAACAGTAGACAAGCAATTGAAGTTGGCATGATTAATTATCTATGGCCAACATTTACCCTACTATTTGCAATTATTTTTAACAACGTTAAGGCCAATATTTTAATTATTCCCGGCTGCATATTAGCCTTGGTTGGAATTTTTTGGGTGTTAGGGGGAGATACTGGATTTGATCTCTTCCAGATATGGACCAACTTGAAGGCTAATCCTCTTAGTTATGGTTTAGCTTTTACTGCTGCTATTTTGTGGGCTGCATATTGTTCTGTGACAGTAAAAACGTCTCAGGGTAAAAATCTAGTCACTATATTTTTTGCCCTGGTTGCAGTTGTACTATGGATAAAATACTTTTTCATGAGTGGGGCAGCTATTAATTTTACTTATGACAATACAGTCACTCTGATTATGGCGGCTGGTGCTTTAGGTTTGGGATATGGTGCTTGGAATATTGGAATTATTTCAGGGAACATGACATTAATGGCTGGCGCTTCTTATTTTACTCCTGTGTTATCTGCTTTTTTTGCGGCATTACTTCTAAGTACTTCCTTATCTTTCATCTTTTGGCAAGGTGTTGCAATGGTGACAACAGGAGCAGTCTTGTGTTGGTTAGCGACTCGAAAGCAATAAATTATTTAGAGGTTTTAAAATTAACATAATACACCTTATGCGAAGTCAAAAATGGGAGCCTTAAGCTCCCATTTTTACTGTATTTTTTTGAAAATTTCGTATAACCGCCATTATGTTAAATGGATAAATATATAGGGCTAAATTGACGAAAATTTTCCAAACCCATTTAAAAATATTGCTAATGAGATTGGGAAATAAATAGCCTATAACGAAACAATTGATTACTGTAAAACTTACAATTTTAAGTGAACTGATTGTAGAGCTTAGATATAAGGAAGAAAATATTGCTAGTCCTAGTCCTAGTCCTAGTCCTAGTCCTAGACCTAGGATGATCCCACCTACAGAGTAGTAAAAGGCTGTAATTAATCGTTCAGAATTATCCATTATTTCCCCTAAATTCTATTTTTCATTTTTTAAATTGTCTAAAATTAACATAATACACCTTATACGAAATGTGTTCTAATTTTCCTTAGAAATCAATGCTGTAGTTTCTAGTTGATAGCCCATCTTCCCCAAGGTGGGCTTTTTTTATGATTTTTCACGTTCCACGCCTATTATTTGATCAATGTTCCACAACTTTGTTCATATCAGTTAAACAATCGTGGTTAATCATAGGGTCTAAAAAAACGGCTCCAAAAGCCTCTTTTTTCCGGTTCCTGTTCAATGTGCTCGGGTACTGGAATCCGCTTATTTTCCGTTTGTTCCGGAGTAGTCAATCCGTCATGTTTCGGCTCAGGTTCTGACCGAGGATCCGTTGCTATATCTTGGCTAGGTTTCTGATCGGTAAACGTAGTCATATTGGTTTTTGGAGCTTCTAACAGTCGTTGTATTGCTTCTATTTGATTGTCTTTTGCTTCTAGCTGTTCTCTTTGGAAAACTTCTCGCTCATGTGCAAGTTCTAGCTGTTTTTTAAGTATGTCTACTTGCTGTTTTAGCATGTCTACTTCTGTATCTTTTTGTACCGTAGTAGACTGTAACGTAGTTACATTATTATTTTTATTAGATGGTTCGCCAAATACTCGTATGGCTTCAGATAAATCTATTTTCCCATCACTATTTTTTGATAAATCCCCTTTATTTATACGTTTATAGATACTTTGACGATTCATTCCATAGAGTTGAGCTAATTCAATAACAGATAGTGCTTTCATCATGTAACCCAAGTAAAAGTCTGTATGTCAGTAGACAATATTTAGTAATGTAACGTTACATCAATGATTTAACGATAGCCAACCTTTTCAAGCATGGGAGCAAACTCTTTTAACTTCTCAGAATCTTTAAGCATTTCAGCAATTCTTACTGCGAATTGAGGATAGCTTTCAGTTCCTTGAGAGTATTTACTCATTTCAGGAAGTTCAGATAGCTTATTGGAAAATAAGTGGCGTTGAGAGTCAGTCATTTTTTTTGAAAAAAGATCTAGATTGCCAGATATTGTCTGATTTTCTAATGATTTAGTTTTAGATTTTTTTTGTTTAAAAGAAAAAGAAAAACCAGATATTGAACGGCCTTTTTTATGCTGTTGGTAGGTTGCCTCTATATCTGTTTTTTCGCTAATTTCAGAAATGGCTAAGTCAAGAACTCTAGTTTTAAAGTGATCCATACGCTTGTATTCATTAACACCAATTCCAAGTTGTTCTCTAAAAGTTGCTAATTCAAATACTGGCGTTTTTCCAATAGCTTTCCATTGAATTAATAACTCGTATAATCTTGCTGAATATGTACTGTTAAGCTGGGCTGTTTGGCTTAGTAAATATTGAGTAAAAAAGTCTTTAATACCATCAATTTTACTTATGCCTTGTACAACAGCTAAAGTGAAAACAAGTTCAATAGCCCCTTCATCATCTAGATATTTTACTTGCTGAATCCATCTACTTTTGACTAATTTCCCATCTTCATCAAAGAAGCTAAATCTTCTGTTAAATAAAGAATCCTCTGCTTCTTTCATTCTCTGATAAGCATTTTGCCTTGTTGTCCCAAAAACTTCAGCATATCTCAAAGCATCTATTCGTAAAGGAGTATCTGTACTTAGTCCAGTACCCGTATGTCTAGCATCAACAATGGCTAATTGAACAATATGAAACTCTGATAAAGATAGAGTTTGAAAAGCTTGGTTTAACCGATTGGTTTTTACAACTAATTCTTTTGACATAGACTCAATTGAAATATTTTTATACCCACAGATTATAACAATGTGGGTATAACTGCAACTGTGTAGTTAAGGGTGTAATTAGGAGGGTAACTAAACGTGGGGGAATGGGTAACTAAACGTGGGGGAATGGGTAACTAAACGTGGGGGAATGGGTAACTAAACGTGGGGGAATGGGTAACTAAACGTGGGGGAATACAAAGGTTAGTTATTGAAATTTAATAATTAAAACTAAGTTAAAAACATTTAAAAACCTTAAAATAATTAAAAACCTGAATCATGAAAAATTGCCCTTGGTTTTCGCTACGCTCAAACTCTATTGAATCTCGCTTTCGCTCGATTCGTCGGGGCAATTTTTTGGTTAAAGTTTCCGTGAATTAGCAAAAAGCAAAAACAACTCGGAATTCGCTTTGCTCATAGAGCTTTTTTACTCGCTACGCTCGGTCTAGGCTCAATTTTCTGCATGTGATTTACGCTTATTTAGGCTTCACAGCCTAAAAAGCGGTTTTTCAGAGAGTCTAGGCGCGAATTTTGATTGAGCCGCTCGTAGACACTCGCTCAACTATGGGGACTCTAAGTTGAAATAATCAGGACTATTCATGTTTATGTTGGTGTTTTTCAATTTCTATCGTTGATAGTTTCTTATGATTACTTTCCCAAGTTGATAGGCCTTCAAGAACATCAAGAAATAAATTTTGTCGTTTAAAAAAATTGTTGTTCTGTTCAGTAATCTCTTTAAATATTTTACTTGTTCTTACGCTATATGCGAATTGAGTGTTATTGACAATTCTATTGGTGATTTGATCTGGTGTTTCCGAACTAATATCAATATTCAATTTTTTAAAGGCTGCTAATACTGCACCACCTAATTCATATTTGCGTCTGTTTTCCTCATTACGCTTGATTTGTGCTTCGGTAAGGGTTTTCCTCGATTTGTTTAGAACTTCGCGTTTATGCTCATTTTCGAGGCGTATACGGTCATTGAGAACCGCCTTATGGATTTTTTGATAAGACTCTAAGGCTCGCTCTAGTCTAAACCAGGTGTCTCGATCCTGATCTTGTTGGGCCAAACTTAAAATTTCAACTTCATTGTCCATTAGTTTTTGTTGGTTATGTGCTTTGAGTTTGATCTGTTCAAGTAAGATTTGGCGTTGTTGATATAGCACTCTATAGCGATCTACAGTTTTAAACTTTTTGAATATCTCTTCATCAAATTTTTCTGTAGATAATAATGACCTCAAAATATGAGATTGGATTTCTGTGAGGAACGGTAATTTTTCTAAAAACTGCTGCAATTGAATCAGATCTTCATTTGATAAAACTTTAGCAGGACGACCTCGTTTCACCATGATCAGCACCCCAAAAAAACACATGAATCAGATATCAGTAGAGTAGCATATGGCGGCATGAATAAATTAAATAAAATGTGGGAACATTTTATTTAATTTATTAGCTCGTTTCCGTGTTTCTAATTCGATATAATTACTAACGCAATTATATCGAATTAGAAACACTTCTCCTCGTGCTCCGCAGGCCATTAGAGACGTAAGTTATTGATTTGTATCTATCAGAGTACTGTTGCTGCATTTTTGACATTTGTTTCTGCAATAGCGATCTACCGTTACAACATCAAAAATGTGTGTTGCTGCAAAAAAAGTGTCGTTACAACATCAAAAATAACGTGAGGGCTAGACGCAAATATGTTCTTCTGTAATCTTGAACACAACAGTAAAAATCCGCCCCAAAAAGGTGGTAAAAATAACAAGCCTAGAACGGCCAAAGAGCGCTTTCACTACATCACTCGAACTGCACAATTTGCACAACATAAAGATCATGTTCATGAACAACTTGAGTTTGTTTGCTCAGGTAATATGCCGAGCTTTGCCGAGGGGAATCCGGAAGAATTTTGGCAGGCCTCGGATCTGTATGAACGTAAAAATGGTCGAGTCTGTTCAAGTTTGGTGGTGGCATTACCAAAAGAGCTTACATCGGAACAACGTATCGAATTGGCAGAGCAGTTTATTCAAGAGTTTGCTGACCGTTATCAATATCCTTATAGCTGTGCTATCCATCATCATGTTGGTAGTCTAGGTGGTCAAGAACAACCCCATTTGCATCTGATTTATAGTGAACGGCATGTGGATGGAATAGAGCGAACACCGGAGCAGTTTTTTAAGCGTTATAACCCTGAACAGCCAGAGAAAGGGGGCGCTCAGAAATTAACAGCCGATGTATTAGGGATGGGCAAAGCACAATTGCAGTTGTACCGACAAAAAACTGAAGAACTCATTAATGACAGCTTACAGCGTTATGCACCGACCAAAGTGCTTGAAATTAGAGGGCTAAAGGTAGAGGTTCCGAATGAGGTGAGTTGTCTATCCAATGAGGATTACAATAAAAAATACGATACTAATCTGCAAGATGTGCCGATGATGAATAAGGCACTGCGGTTTGCCAAAGAAAGTGATCCAGTTCGCTATCAGCAAAAACAGGACATGATTGTAGAAATTAATCGGTTGAGAGCTGAAAATCGTTATGAGCTGTACAAACCCTATTATGAGGTAGAATTGAATAAGCAAAAGTTACTAGAGCAAGAAAAGCAGAAACAGACACAAGAAAAAACGAAAGGATTTGATGGTCCTCGTTTTGGATTTTGATAGAGCGTTCAAAAATCTGTGACAGGTAAACTGACTGTAGGACTGTAAATTGTGTAATGGTCCTTTAAAAGGACCATTCAGGGAGTCTAGCTATTCAATTAACAGTCTCAAAATTGCATAAATGCTCCATCAGGAAAGAATGCTAAAAAAGCGCGTTTAACGTCTTCGTAATCATCATCTATATGTTGATCAAGATGATGCTGCGTCCATACCAATGTTGCTTCTCGATCGTCAAAACATTTATTAACGTTTAAAAATAAACTCAGATTGTTCGATCTATTAATTGAGAGCTCTTTAATGAGTTGAGTTCCAATTTTTCTAGAATTTTCAGAAAGGTATAAATGATTAATCAAGTTTAAATTACCCATTGTTATGCCTCATTTTAAGAAGAAATAATTAAAAACACCTTCTTCATATGTCCTGAAAGAAGGATATGGGAATATTTAAACACATAAATAGTGTGTTAATCACATTATTTATGTGTTTAAATGTAAATAAATGATCTGTGCTATACTTTTCCATCAGAACAATTCTGCTTTTTAAACTATGCCTTACGAAGAATTTCAAAGACTTATAGGTAAGTCTGGCCTTTCTATTAAAGAATTTGCAGCGCTTTTAGATATGAACGCGAACTCCATTACCAACTATAAAAAGAACGGTAAAGTGCCCACTACGATTGCAGTAATTGCGGTCATAATTTCAGATATGAAGGATGATGGTCTGGACTTTTATCCAATTTTTGAGAAAGTTCGAGCTTATCGTGATCAATAGAGTATTTGATGTGAACCCAATTAAAGATTTAATTGGGTTCTAACACGTGCATTTCGTAGAAGAGATTTTATGTTAAATAATGATTTATTGATCATAAATGATAATTTCTTCAGTTAAGTGCTTGAATACCCATCTTGTTCGATATTTCCTCTTTAAATTCGATAGAAGTATAATTATTTAAAATGTTTTATCTATCGTCAAAAAAAAGGAACTATTATTGCGTGTGTATAGTTCTAGGTTGCTATCAATATTTTGATATTTATAGTTTAATTTTGGAGTAAAATTTTTCCATTGGATTTTATTCTGCCAAACTGTCACAGTAGTTTCATAGATTTTATCTTTTCTTTTTTCATTGTACCAAAAGTTTTCATCTTCAAAATTTCGATTCGCATAACGTAAATCAGCTCGAATATTTAAAAAGTTATTGGTATGAATCGTACCAAATCTTAAACCAGTACTCTGAGATGACTCTGATTTATCTTTTAAATGATCTTGCATCGCATCAAGTCCACTATAAAGAATAAAATTCAGCTTTGGCTGATAAATCATGAGTGCGACTTGGCTATTGGTGTAACCATTGTATATTTCTGATAAAGTTTCATCTCGATATTTTCTTTTTATATGGCTCAAGTTAGTAGATAGCTGATATTTATCTGATATTTTTGTATTAAAATCAAAGGTAATACCGTAATTAGAATTATAAGGTTCATTCCCAAGTTCATTTTGCTCTATAAATGGAGTGATTCCCCAAGTACGTTTAAAATTCTTATTTTTATAACCAATATCTAATCTATAGGTCTGCTCGTTATAGTCTTTATTATCCCAATAATAGAGGCCATCAATTGTAGTGCTTATATTTATATAATTATTTTTACTTATATTAGTATCTTTAGATAAATTTATATTATAACCAAACCCTTCTGCTTTCTGTGGTAAATCTTCCTCACTACGAATAAAAGTGGCATTACCAATAGTAATGATTTTTAAATCAGATGCCTGATTTACATTATCAGTTTTTTCATAATTAAAATTTAATGCTGTATTCCATTTTTCAGATCGATTAATCGTTAATAAGATTTGATTAACGAGGGTTTGCATTTGAGGAGTTAATGTTTTTTTTACAGTTTCAAACTCTGATTTTGCTTCTTTATAGCGTTGATCTTGAAATAGCATCATAGCTAAGTCAAATCGAGGATAAGTTAAATCTGGATTCTTATATAGGAGCGACTGATATAGCTCAATGGCTTTGTTTCTATTCCCTTTATTATAATAAAGAGCGCCTAATCCATATTGATAGAGTATTTCATCATAGTTATCTGTTTTTTTATATCGTGCTAAACATATATCTAGACTGTTCCAATCTTTTTTTAGAATAGATAAGTTGATACATTCAGAGGGATCAACATCCATGTCTGATATACCAATAGAGAGATTATTTTTTTCAGGAGTTATTAACAAGTCAGGTTTAATTTCAGGTTTTTTTTCAAAAAATATAGGTTGTGTATTTTTTATTTCATCTGCAAATGAGTATGAATGAACAAGAAAAAGAAAAGGTAAATAATATTTAAATGACATTAAGTTAAACCAGTAAAGATATTTATTAAGAAAGCCGTTTGAGATCACTCAAACGGCTTATTTAGAATTTAGTTTTTCTAGATTCTATTATTTAATTTCACCACGAGTACCACCAAAACCTACGGTGTCTTTGCCATTAAAGACGACTTTACCTGCAATCTCTTCAGCTTTTTTACCATAGAAATCTAGAGAGTAAGTACCTAATTTATATGATTGAGTCGCTGTAGCGTTAATCCCTGTTCCTGATATAGATCCTTGCTCTAAGTTAATAGTATTTCCTAGACCTGTGATTGAGCCAGAGCCAATACGATCTGTGAAATTAACAGTATAGTTTAATTGACCTTTATGTATTTCAGATATTGTAGAAGTACTCGGTAATCCATTTGAATAATCAATATTGGTTTCATTTGAATAGGTGCCATTAAAAGCCAAACCTGTATAAGTTGCACTACCTAAAGTAGGTATATCAGCTATAGCAGTTTTTAAACCCTTAATATCAATATTCGATATCCTATTGTCTGAAATGATCTCTGCTGTTTTATTGTTGTAAGAGATCTCTCCAGTATAGTTACCTAATACAACTGAGTATGGTTGATTATAAACCACTGATTGAATACGTGATTCGGATGTAAGGTTATTACGAATATTTGAACTACTAGCCCTAGTATTAGCAGTAATTGTATTTATCTGATAGGCTCCTTCACCAAAACCTTTAGCATTCGCAATTTCAACAGCTAAAGCAGCTTTTTCATTTGCAGCGACGATGGTGTCTAGAGCTGTTTGAGCA
>NZ_JBZAYP010000003.1:0-20484 GCF_058242885.1 Acinetobacter sp. 802_lipA | reverse complement strand
GTGAATCGTACCGGGTTTGTCGGAGAGTCAATATTCTGAGAGACTATCCCGATGACAAAATTAAAATATACCCCTGAAATCAGAGAAAGAGCGGTTCAATTATTGATTGAATCTGAAAAAGATTATCCTTCTACTTGGGCTGCAATCACAGCAATTGCGCCTAAGATTGGTTGTACTCCTGAAACACTTCGTGCCTGGCATCAAAAGCATTTAGATCAGCAAAATCCTATTAAAGTACAACAGATATCTGATCAAGAAAAAATGAAGCAAATGGAACGTGAAATTAAAGAATTAAAACGTGCCAATGAAATTCTACGTAAAGCAGCCGCTTTTTTCGCCCAGGCGGAGCTCGACCGCCCACACAAATAATGGTGGATTTTATCCATAACAATAAAGATCGATATGGTGTTGAAGCGATTTGTAGAATTTTACCGATTGCAGCTTCGACCTATTATCGGGCTTTAGATCTCGTTGATAACCCAGAACATCGAGCGAAACGTGCTCTGCATGATTTACATCATGCAGAGCAAATCAAACGTATTTGGAAAGAAAGTTCAGGTCGATATGGTGTACGTAAAGTTTGGCAACAATTGAAACGTGAGGGTTATGTTATTGCACGTTGTACAGTTGCTCGATTGATGCAAAAGCTAGATATACAAGGTGTTTGGCGTGGTAAGAACAAACAAACTACCCGCAGCCGAGATGATCAAAAACGGGCAGGTGATTTAGTGAAACGGAATTTTAGTGCTGATCGACCTGACCAATTATGGGTCAGTGACTTTACGTATATTCAAACCAATTCTGGCTGGGTCTACACCGCATTTATTATTGATGTGTTCTCACGAGCAATTGTTGGATGGAAAGTATCTACACGGATGAATACAGATATGGTGCTCGATGCACTTGAGCAAGCATTGCACGATCGAGGCATGCCAAAGAATGTGATTCATCATTCCGACAGAGGTGTGCAATATCTTTCCATTCGCTATACCAATCGTTTAGAAGCAGCAAATTTACGAGCATCAGTCGGTACGACTGGTGATTCATACGATAATGCTTTGGCTGAAACGGTGAATGGCTTATACAAAACAGAGGTGATTGAATATCTAAAAGCAGATTGGCAAGGTTTAGCAGATGTACAACTTGCGACACTAAACTGGGTAGATTGGTTCAATAAAAAGCGTGTACACAGTGCACTGGGTTATGTATCGCCTTTTGAGTTTGAAGCAATGTACTATGATAAGATTAACCCGTTAGGTCAGGTGGCCTAACTTAAATAAAAAAGTCTCCGACAAACCCGGTACGGTTCAGGGCTCCCAAGGCATGGTTTTCAGTCATGCTTTTTTTATCAAAAGAGTATAGCTGAATGATAACGAGCCAAATAACATAAAATATCTATCATTAAACTTAATGCAATAATTAAATGATAGTGTTATCATTAATCTAATAGAATTAATGATTAAATGATAAAAATGAATACACGTATTTATCTACGAGCTTCAACTAAAGATCAAGATGCAGAAAGGGCTTTGCAGATTCTTCAGGATCTAAACCAAAACTTGAATTTGGGCGAAACCATTGTGTACGTGGAAAACTATAGTGGTACGAAGTTAGACCGACCTGAATTGAATAAGCTACTGTCAGAAGCAAATCAAGGTGACACCTTGTTGGTTGAAAGTATTGACCGATTATCACGCCTAACCCAACAGGATTTTCAAGAGCTGAAGCGCAGGATTCAGGAGAAAGGACTTCGATTAATTGTGGCAGATCTTCCTACTACCTACCAAATGATTCAAACCAGTGACAGCATTACTCATTCAATCTTGGAACTCATCAACAATATGTTGATTGATCTCCTGGCAACAATGGCCCGTCTAGACAATGAGAAACGTATAGAACGTATTAAGCAGGGCCTGGAACGTTCGGGTTACAAGCCAACAGGTAAGAAAGCCAATGAGGCTAAGCACAAACGAATAAAAGAATTGCTAGCATCTGGCAATATGACTAAGGAAGAAATTGCCAAAGCAGTGAATTGTGGAGTTGCAACTGTCTATCGAGTTGCTAAAGTCATTTAAAAAGGCTTGTATCAGTGCTTCCCTTATGTCATATCTATTTACAAAGGAGCAAGGCATTCTTAAAGGTCAAAAGACGGAATTAATGATGAAAAAGCATTTGATTTTCCTTGTTTTTATAGTGATGGTTTTTATTTTAGCTCTAGTTGTAAAGATTAATAATGATCATAAAAAAGGGCAAGCATTAAAGAAATTGGAACTAGTTGAAAAGCAAATCCATTAGGTAAAAATTGACTTATACTTATTTAAATAACGCTAATAACTAAGCCCAAAAAACACCTAGACCCAGTGCTATACACGCTTAGTTTTTTATATTTCAAAAGAGTATTTTAGCAAATATCATAAAAGACCGGTCTATTCTCAAGCCGGTTTTTTATATCGCAGAGTATCATGGCTTCATCATAGATATATGAATATTAAGATAAATAAAAAGCCCTATAGTCTCTCCCGTTACTATAAGGCTTATAAAACGCTGTAATTTTTTCTTAATTACCTACTTTTCGATGTAGGTTATGAATATATTTTACCTATTGGTAAAAATAAAGATATAAGACAAAAGATGAATACCTTAGGAATTCCGCGTAAAAACTACTAATTTCGTATAACCGCCATTATGTAAAATGATGTGGTTCTAGGATTTTAGACCACGTCTATAAGTGATAATCTACTCCCCAATAAGCATGGGAAATGCTTGTTTTTGGAGTCAACCATGACACGAAGAAAACGTCGTAATCATTCAGCAGAGTTTAAAGTTAAAGTTGCTCTCGCAGCAATTAAAGGCGACCACACACTCGCTGAACTTTCTACTCAATTCGATTTACATCAAAACCAAATCATCGATTGGAAAAATCAACTGCTTGAGCAATCAATCAATATTTTTTCACGACCAACAGCACAACAAGAACCTGAGATTGACCTCAAAGCTTTACATGCCAAGATAGGACATCAGGCATTGCAAATTGATTTTTTAGAAGGTGCGCTCAGAAAAATAGGGCAGCTGAGCGGCAAAAAATGATCGATAAGACCCATCAACTTTCGGTACGACAACAATCGCAATTGATTCAAATCAATCGCAGTACGTTGTATTACAAGCCCAAAGAGATTTCATCAACTGATTTGAGTTTGATGCGTCTAATCGATGAAATTCATCTCGACTACCCATTTATGGGCAGTCGAATGATACGAGATATGCTACAGCGTCAAGGGCATCAAATAGGTCGGCGTAAAGTCCGACGTTTAATGCGCTTGATGGGAATACATGCTTTGTATCCAAAACCCAATACCAGTAAGCCTAATCTTGCACACCGTATTTTCCCATATCTGTTGAAAAACATGGTCATCGATCACTCTAATCAAGTCTGGTGTACAGATATCACGTACATTCCTATGGCTAAAGGCTTTGTCTATCTGTGTGCAATTATAGATTGGCATAGTCGTAAAGTACTGGCTCATCGAGTATCGATCAGTATGGAAACAGACTTTTGCATAGATGCGTTGCAAGAAGCAATTGTGAAATATGGTTGTCCAGAGGTATTTAATACAGACCAAGGCAGTCAATTCACAAGCGAGGCATTTTTGAATGAGTTAAAATTGCGAAATATCCGTATCAGTATGGATGGGAAAGGACGATGGATGGATAATGTGATGATTGAGCGGTTATGGCGCAGCTTGAAGCATGAGGAAGTCTATTTGAAGGCTTACGATACGGTTAAACAAGCGAAACAATCAATTGCTGAATATTTGGATTTTTATAACACGATACGTCCTCATTCAAGTTTGAATAAGGCAACACCGGATGAATTTTATGATCAACATTTACTAAAAGTAATGGCAGCATAATTTAAATATTTAGAGCGGATTTATCACTTATAAAACTGAATTGAGTGGTCTAATTAACGGAACCACATTAAAATGAAGGTTTATAAATAAAATTAGCCCCCTAATTCTATTTTTCCATGACAGTGTTTATATCTATAACCACTATTACATGGACATGAGGCTGCTCTACGACTAGGAACTGGTACTAAATTCCAATTTTGACGCCATTTTATTCCTAAATTCAACATCATACCTACACCACAATTATATGAAAAATTTCGTATAAATTGATTTGTTTGAATGTTTGTACCTTTTGGTGAAACTTTTATGTCTATACCAGATACTTCAAAGTTAATTTCAGAAATAGTTAGAGGGAATTCTAAGGAATCAGGAGCTTCTATATCAAAATTCTTTTTAAATAATTCTTTATTATTAATGACATAAAATTTAATTGATAGAAAATCTCCATTTTCATATTTAATTTCAATTTCTTTACCACTAGGGGGGCACTTAAAATCAATAGGAGTTCCTATATTTTCCCAGCAGTTATTCCTCATTACTAAACGCTCTTCCTTAGACACACTAAGCATTTCAACATTTAGCAGTAAATAACCACTTTCATCCCTTGTTAAAGAAACTACATCATAATTATCAATTACAAGTGCGCGAGGTGTTTCATAGTAGAAATTTCCCCCTACTACGGTTAATAATTTATTTCTCCGCCATTCAAAATTGCCTTTTACTTTTTCTGAATTAACCTTATTTTTTTTAAACTCTACTAATTGATCATTGGTATAAGCATAGTTATCAGCATTTTTATGATGCTGTGTACAAAGAGCAATCATACCCTCTGGTCTGTGATGATTTTCAATACTCCAAGGCGGATCGAAATGATGCCATTCGAGATAAGGGTTTCCACAATTAGGAACAGGACAACCAAATCCTACCTCCTGTCTAAGAGTTTGAATTACTTTTTTAGGGGGCGTCCTATTCATTGATGATCTACCATGTGATTTTTTAAATTGTCTAAAATTAACATAATACACCTTATACGAAATGTGTTATAATTATCTATAGAAATCAATGCTGTAGTTTCTAGTTGATAGCCCATCTTCCCCAAGATGGGTTTTTTTTATGATTTTTCACGTTCCACGCCTATTATTTAAGCAATGTTTCACGACTTTGTTCATATTAGTTAAACAATCGTGGTTAATCATAGGGTCTAAAAAAACGGCTCCAAAAGCCCCTTTTTTCCGGTTCCTGTTCAATGTGCTCCGGTACTGGAATCCGCTTATTCTGCGTTTGGATCTCAGTTTTACCTTCAGTTGATTGCTCAGGTAGTGGGACTTCAACAGTCTCTTGAGGTGGTGCAACAGGTGTTGGATCTTCCATTTTTGGCACTTTTGGAGCTTCCAGTAGGCGTTGCATCGTCTCGATCTGATTTTGGTAGAAAGACTCACGATCTTTAGCATCATCAAGCTGATTTTTCAGCATGTCTATTTGTTGTCTAAGCAGTAAAACTTCTGCCGAATTTGGACTGTCTACTTTTACAAATTCTTTTACATCCTGTTTTTTGACTGGTTCTCCAAAAACACGGATAGCTTCTGCTAGATCAATCTTATTCTCAGAATTTTTACTTAAAATTCCTTTCTTTATGTTGTTGTAAATCGTTTGTCTATTAATGTTGTAAAGCTTGGAAAGTTCAAGAACTGTAAGGGTTTTCATTCAGTAAACCTATGCCTAAACTTGTAAAAAGTTACTGTCTATTAGACTGTCTAATAGACAAATGATCAAGTTTAAATTTCAGGTAGGAGCAAAGCCAACTTTTTGAAGATAAGGGAATAATTCTTCGAATTTTTGGGTATCTTTAAGCATTTCTGCAATGCGTACAGCAAATTGTTCAAAGCTTTCTGTACCTTGAGAATATGTATTCATTT
This sequence comes from Acinetobacter sp. 802_lipA, assembly GCF_058242885.1. Taxonomy (NCBI): domain Bacteria; kingdom Pseudomonadati; phylum Pseudomonadota; class Gammaproteobacteria; order Moraxellales; family Moraxellaceae; genus Acinetobacter; species Acinetobacter sp. 802_lipA. Next base: position 14,657 of record NZ_JBZAYP010000003.1, on the reverse strand, counting down.
CAGGAAGTCTAGAAAGCTTATTAGCAAATAGGTGACGCTGCGGATCGGTTATTTTCGAGAAATAATCTGAGGGATTTTCACTTGTGATTACTTTTTTCGATGTATCTTTTTTCTGTCTAAAAGTGAACGAAAATCCTGAAATAGTACGTCCTTTCTTATGTTGTTCATACTTAGCAGTGATATCTGTTAGTTCATTTATTTGATTCAATGCAAAGTCTAAAACATAGGTTTTAAAGTTACTCATAGTTTTATATTGATGAGGTTCAACGCCTAATTGTTGTCTAAAGATAGACAGATCAAAAACGGGAGTTTTTCCTGCTGACCTCCATTGGATCAGTAATTCATAGAGTCGAATAGCATAAGAACTAGTTAGGCGTGAGACCTGTTCTAACTCATATTTAGTAAAATTCTCTTCTAGTCTGGTTATAAGAGGAACGATATCTTGAGTGAATCTTAAAAAAACAATTCCCGACTGAGCCTCATAACCAATTTTATCAACCCAACGGCAATGGAAACTACGATCCTTACCTGTTTTAGGATTAACATCATGGTATGTGACGTATCTATCGAAGAGGCTTTTTGATGCATCTCTAAGGACTGTATAGGCAGTATGTTTTTCAACATTGAACGTATTTATATAGCTACTGGCATGTACCTCTAATAAGCTATTTTCTGTTATCCCATGACCTGTTTGTCTTGCTTCTGCTATAGCTAGAAGAATTAAACGCTGTTCAACAGTATCTAACGTATAGCTAGCTTGAATTAAGGCATTATCCTTAACAATTAATTCACTCATTTCTAATAATAAATTTATAATTAAACTAGGTTGTACAATAGACTATTTAAATAAACGTGTCTATTAAAATTATTAAGGTCGATAAACCTAGCTTTAAGGTCGATAAACCTAGCTTTAAAGGTCGATAAACCTAGTTTAATAGGTCGATAAACCTAGTTTAATAGGTCGATAAACCTAGTTTAATAGAAGCTATAACGCTTTCTACACAAGGCTTTCAGCTCATTTAAAAGCATTTAAAAGTATTTAAAATAATTAAAAACCCAGATCGTGAAAAATTGCCCTTGGTTTTCGCTTCGCTCAAACTCTATTGAATCTCGCTTTCGCTCGATTCGAGGGGCAATTTTTTAGTTAATATTTTCGTGACTTTAAAAAAACAAAAACAACTCGGAATTCGCTTCGCTCATAATTTTTTATACTCGCTACGCTCAGTCTAGAAGCTGAATCTTAGCAGTTCGCACCCTTACGGGATGCTCTACATCTAAGTTTTAGAATCGAAAAGAAGCTTGTAATCAGGGAAAAGATTAAGGCAAATTTTTACTGTGGCAGCTCGTAGACACTCGCTTAAAACTCATCTTTGAGAAGCAAAAGAAAGATATATCAGCACTACGTATCGGCATTACCTATGTGCCTGTACGCAGTGCCGAGTCGAGGTGCTAAAAGTGTTGACTCGATTCACGGTAACGCAACCGCTACGCTACCCTCTGAAACCATGCTATCGCTAGGTTTCAGCCCGAAAGGGTTCGGGACGGGTTTGCTAAAACGCTAGGGCGTTTTTACCTCTTACAAAGTCCCCGTCGTTGCGCTACCGCGCACGACCACCCCCTTACTGAAAAGTATTGAGCTTCATATGCTACGCAATGAACTCAACGGACTTTTTTAACCGTAAGAGGGTGGTCGTGCGTTCCTTACGACGGGGATGGGCTAGCCCCCCACTTCAAGGTCAGGCGTTGGGACGCCTTAAAAAATGGGTGCGCTTCGCTTCCATTTTTTCCCTCTCGTGGCTCCCCCCTTGTCCTCTCCGTTGGGACTTCGAGGATGCTTCACTTTCGTTCAGCCCCCCTTCGGGGCAACCGCGTATCCAATTATGGAGATTAAGAAAAATATTAATTTCCTCGATTTTTTAAGGATTAAGATTATTTTTTAAACTACACAATATACCGCAGATTTAACATACTTTTATTATATATTTCAAATGGTTACGTTAAATTATTTATTGTCTTTTTAAAAAAACTAAGTATATTAATTTTTATTCTTGAGCTTGGATGATTTTTATGTGGATTTTATTGCTAGTTGCTATGGGTTTCGTATTAATCATTTTTGCTGGTGATATCTCAGTTTTTTTGAATACCTTTTTCGCACACCCATTCCGACACCTAATGTCTGTTTTTGTTGGAATGTTTGCTTTTATAGTGTTAAGTGCGAAGCCAAATGAAACAGATTTAAAAAAATTGGGTTCGAAATTTTCTTTTTATGCTTTTTTCTTATGCTCAATTGCCTTTTTTATTTTATGGATAGTTGCATATTGGTTGGAAAAAGTGAGTAGGAATGAACTTTGGCTTTTCTTAATTTTTGGTACAACTGGCTTTTTTATTTCGATTTTATTTGACCGATTGTTTACACCTACATGCGAAAAAATACAGAAGTTTTTTACTCAAGGTGCAGGAACCGCGCGAGATCAAAAGACAGATATTCGAGATATTGAAAAAAGTTTTAAATCGATCCTTAAATATGATCCTCGAAAGTTTTTTTCTCATGACAAGTGGTTCTTCGGTTTAGATCCTAAAGGTAAACCTATTTTTTTTAATGAAAAAAATCTTCCACATACTCAAATCACAGGAACCTCAGGGTTTGGCAAAAGTGTATTACTTGGTCTTTTAGCTTTCCAAGCAATATTAAGGCGTGAAAGTACGTTCGTTAATGATCCTAAACATGGGGGAGATCAATGGTTTCCTCTTGTATGTCAACTAGCAGCTTTAATAGCAAAGGTACAATATTATTTTTTTGATCTCCGTTGTAATGAAGCTCAACTGAATCTTTTTGAAGATGCTACGCCCGAGCAAATCGAAAATCTCTTAATTACTGGTTTTTTACTCGAAGATCGAGGAGATGCTGCCGATTATTACCGTGGTAAAGACCGCAAGATGGCGAGATTTGTGGGGGAAAACTATCAGCCTGGACTGACAGCAACCCAGATTAGCCAGGAATATGATCAATATTTTAGAAGTAAAGAAAATGAGGCTGAGAGTTTTGCCAATCAACTACAAGAAATAGGTCGGGTTAAAGCAGTCAATGCAACTAAAGGTATTTCATTAAAACAAGCTATGGAAAATGGTGCTGTTGTCTATATTGCTGGCGATTGGGAAGATCCCAAGTATGTCAAAGTACAACGAATGATTCTTGCCCGGATTGTTCAAATTGCGAGTGAACGAGATAACAGCCTTGAAGAACCAAAGCAAGTTTGCGTCATCCTTGATGAACTCTCCTTCCAAATTTCTAAAATCTTTGGTGACTCACTTAAAGTTATCAGAGATAAAGGGCTGCATTTCATTCTGGCTCATCAAAGTATTAATGATTTAACTAATGTCCCGGAAAATATGGATGCAAATGCATTTGCAGGTTCTGTTTTAGCAAATTGCCCTCTAAAGTTTACGTACCGCGCTGCGGACCATGAAACGGCTCAATATTTTTCAGATCTTTCAGGGAAAATTTTAGGAGATGATGAATCTCGCAGTACTGAAAAAACACTGAGTTTGACTGATCGAATTGTTGGTGAAAAACAGATCCGCCAGTCCGAGCGGAATCTAATAGATATTAATATGATGTTATCACTGCCTCCCAAGACAGGGGTCTTATTTGGAAATGGCATTGCCAAAATATCTACCGTTTATCCGATTGAAGTCGAAAAAAATTCTGATTCAAAAAAAATCAGAAGCTTTGATAATCCTCAAACTTCTGAAAAATCAGATCCAGATACCTCTTTATTTTTCGGTGAATTGGAGTGAGCTATGTCTAATTTAATTAACTCAAAAACAGAACGCTACAAAACCAAAACTGAGAAGAAGATAAAGATTCTCTCTCTCCTACTTGAAGATGGATACGGCACAGCAAAAAATTTGGCTCTGCTTTTAAAAATGACACCAAATGGTGTTCAAAGGATCCTGCTGAAGATGGAAGCGAATGAGCTGATTAAAGCTCATACTGTTGATTTTGAGCTGAGTTCATGGAATCAGAAAATTTGGGGATTAACTCCGACTGGAATGCTTTTAGCAACACCTGAAGATGAGAAATTTAAATTTTTTGAGGTGAGTCGTGTGAAGCCCATTACTATGGCACATAGTTTGGCTTTACAGCGCGTTAAAGTGCTTGCAGTTAGTCAGGGGTGGATTGAGTGGAAAAGTAGCTCTAAGATGCTACAGAACGCAAATTTGAGCCGTTCGACATGGTTGCAAGTCCCGGATGCTGTTGCAATGTCTCCCAAAGGGCGAAAAATTGCAATTGAGCTAGAAAGAACAGTGAAAACACCAAAAAGGTATGTCGAGATCCTAGCCAATTATGCAGAGATGCTTTCATCCGGAATCATTGCTGAGGTGATTTATATTTGCCCGGAAAATATTGCAAAAAGATTAGAACGACTATTCCACAGAATCGAAAAAATTATTTTTAGAGGAAAGGCTATACCAGTCCCTGAAGGCCTATTGAAGCGTTTTTATTTTGTTACATATGACGAGTGGGATGGGAAAGCTAAAGATTTTTAAGGTAATAATTTTTAAGCCTATAAAGTAGGTTGAAGTGATTAGAAAATTTTTAAATTAGAGGTTTCAAATGGTTGAAGTTGAGTTGAACAAAATACAGCAAAATATAGTCATTTTAAAATTGCATGGAACTGTAAGTTTTACGCTAGAAGAAAAGAAGTATAAGGAATTGATTCTAGCTTCAAAAGCATCGGAAGGGTCTGATAATTATTGTTTACATTATCATGGATTAATATGTGAAATTTCAGAACAAGCGGCTAACGAGCTTATTGATTTAGGTGCAAAGGTTGTTCAGTTAGAAGATCTAATAAACTTCCGAATATCAAAATAGAAATGCCTTTGTTACAGGCATTTTTCATAAAAAAACGTTATGTAAACTTAGAGTACACCCCAAAGTAACGTCATGACAGCAAAAATCCTTAACCTAAAATCAATGGTTTAGAAGCCGTGAAACATCCTATTAGCAACGATTAAAACAAGTCTTAGATTTATACGTGACAATAAAAACCCAGTTCTATGCACTGGATTTTTTTATTTGGTGCTTACAGTTCAAATTGGCTTTGTTGCATAAATATGTAAGCATCTGATTTAAATAAATTTAATTTTGGATCAAAAAATAATCAAAACTTTTAAAATCATATAGTTATGAAATCTTTGTGCAACAAAGCCCAAGAGATCTAATAATATCTACAGGGCTGATAGTAACGACATCTTTAAGCATAAAAATATTTACAGCTGTAATTCTAGCAATGATAGGTAAAAGTCCTATCAATACTGTAAAAATTAGCCAGATATAAATTTTTTTCATTTACTAAAGACCTTACATAATGAAGCCAAATTGTTATTTGTTTATATAGAGTAGCTGAAGCAAGTTACACATTAAATCCTATATGTTTGCCTGTTGGAAGCTCCACATCAATACGTAGCTTTCCGCCCATCGCTTCAACATATTTCTTCATTGTTGAAATTTTGAGATCATTCCCACGATTTTCTATTGCTGAAAGTGAAGGCTGTTTGATACCAAGAGTTTCAGCTAATTCTTTCTGAGAAATCTCTAACTCTTCTCTAATAAGATGAAGTTGATTTTCTAAAAGTAGTTCATCCGCAATTTTTTGAATACGAGCTTGACTCTCTGGAGAGCGACTAGCCAATAATTCCTGTAAGGTTTTAGCCATTAGATTGGTCTCCTAGGATTGAGAGATGAATTTCGTATTGCTGGTCTGCAATGTCCAGCATCTCTTTATAAAAACGCTTTTTACCACCTTTATCACCGATGCACAGCACAATTGCCTGTCGTAATGGATCAAATGCGAAGAAGGCTCTCAGAGGTTTACCTCGATGCTGAATACGTAGCTCTTTCATATTGGTAAATTTGGAGTCATACACGGTATCAACTAAAGGGCGACCTAAGCTAGGTCCCTGCTGTTGTAGAACGACTAAAGCGGCTAAGACTTTCTCTTGTGTTGATTCGTCTTGTTGTTCAAGCCATTCATTAAACAGATCTGTCGTGATGACTGTCCACATATCACAACCAAAATATAGATTATAGTCTATATATTATAGCTAACTCATTCAGTTTTCAAATGGCAATAAAAAAGCCAGACATAGTGTCTGGCTTTTTTATATATGATGTTTGGATATTACTCTTCTTCATTCGAATTTAAAGCCATTTCAATCTGATTAGAGTTCGGCTTAGGCTTAATTTTTTTTTCAAAAACGCGTCCAAAATTATCTCTGAAACCATCTATATCATCAGAAAGCTCCATTACTGTGATTAGTTTAGTAATGTGCTTTTCTAAGTGAGGAATGCCAATATCACCACTTAATAGTTGATGATGGCGTCTAGATCTATTTCCATTTTCATTTTTGGGATTCTTTTTACGTAATTCTTCGAGCACACCTTCAGGAAGGTGCTCATATACATATTCATTAGTAAATTTACCTAGATACTTAGGATGTTTGAAGCTAAGAGCATCATATTCCCACCCATATAAACGATAAATTTCTTCATAATATTTTCGAGGGAACCTTGCTTGCCATTTTAGAAACTCTTCAGAAATATACTTACTTAGAAGAGTTTGAAGTTCATTCGCTTCTCGATCTAACTGATACCCAGTCGCTTCATCTACTAAAGCTGTAATACCGATTTTAGCTAGTGCCCTAATAATTATATTAGCTTGTGCAACTGTCTTTTTTTGACTTTCTAATATTATGTCTGGATCATCAGCAGCTCGAAGATATACATCGCAAACAGCAGGAATTAATAGAGCATTATATCCTGACTTCATTGCACCAGAATCACTATAATAATGAATAGGTTCTGCTAATTTTTTAAGTTCATCATCAACATAAGGGAGTAAGTTTTTTGCTCCAATGATCGATGGCAAATTTTCATTTCTTTTTTCCCCTTTCCTAGGTCTATCAAAGACATCAAAAAGTGCTGTCTGAGTAATAACCCTAGCCCCATTGCTTAATACTGCACAGCTTACTGTTTTTCCACCTAAGTTTAGATCGCCTTTATGTGTGCATTCTAAAATGGTAGGGACTTGTTTTTCAGTATTTTTTATTTCTAAATCAGAATCCATATTTACCTCTGGTCATCTTTTTTTTTAAATATAGTGACAATGTCACTAATTGTCAAACAAGTTTGTGACCAAGTCTATTTGTATTTAATCTTATATGGTTTTCTATAAGGGAGAAGGTTAGTGTTTAGTAAGAATTTCTAAAATTAACATAATACACCTTATGCGAAGTCAAAAATGGGAGCTTAAGCTCCCATTTTTACTGATGATTTTTTAATTCTTTGAGCATAGCATCCCGTAAGATTTCATTCATACGTGTTTGATAACCTTTTCCTTGTGCTTTGAACCATGCAAGTACGTCAGCATCTAAACGAATAGATGTTTGTTGCTTCACTGGACGATAGAATTGATTGTAGCGTACAGCATTACTCCAGTCGGTAATTTCAGGCATATCTGAGAGATCTAGCTGATCGTCAGGAACCGTTCCATTAGCAAGCAAGCGTTGAATTTCAGCATCTTGCTTGTCGCTAAATTTTTCATTCAGTTCTTTGCGTGAGTATCTAACCATGCTCATATCTATCTCGCTCCGCCCTAGTTACTTGTCTTGCACTAATGATTCGTATGATTTCACAGTCATCTTCATCAAAGATGGTGTGAGCTACTAAGAGCATTAGTACGCCTTTTACTTTTCCAATGGTTTGCCAACGTTCTTCACCATCGGTATGTCTGTCCTGAATTGAGATCCTTAATGGATCATCAAAAACAAGGCTTGCCGTTTCGAAAGAGACATCGTGTTTTTTCTGATTCTTTCGATTCTTTGCCTCATCCCATTCGAAATACTGTTCCATAAAAAACATTCAAATTTGTATATACAATAATGTATCACAAAATTGTATCACTCAAACTGAAATGCGTAATTTTTAGTCAAAATTATTGGCAAGAACTATCAAAAACGATCATAAAAAAGCCGACTTGTTTCCAAGTCAGCTTTTCGGGTTTGCGTCCCCGATTTTTTATAGCATAACTTTTTGAAATATAAAACTATTTTTATATGCGTTTCGTATAAGCTCTATTATGTTAAATGGATTAAAATTGAGTCATTTATCTGAAAGGACTTTTAAGATATTCCTTCACCATAGAAATAATTAATAGTGTACTAATCAAAACTAGAACTGCTATAAGAACCCAGAACATACAAACCACAAATATTAAACATTAATAATACAATAATAATAATATTTTTCTGATCATTAAGTAACTGATATTTAGATTATTTTACAAGTTCAGGTTTTTGTTAAGTTTTAATGGCTTTGTTGCATAAATATGTAAGCATCTGATTTAAATAAATTTAATTTTAGATCAGAAAATAATCAAAACTTTTAAAATCATATAGTTATGAAATCTTTGTGCAACAAAGCCTTTTCCCTTTGTATTCTTAATTGATGGAGATTTCACTTCACCTGGTAACAATATAAGCGTGTTATTTATTTTTTGGGATTTAGATGAGTTCCTTCTTCACTACTTTATCTTGGACTACTTATTTTGGCTTAGTTTTCTGTTGATTTGTTATTTATATCTCAAAAAGAGAAAAAATCGAGTCTAATCTATCTTGTAGCGTTCCTAAAATTAACATAATACACGTTATGCGAAGTCAAAAATGGGAGCCTTTAGCTCCCATTTTTACTATATTTTTTAATTAGCTAAGAGCTTCTCTAACAAAAGAAGGATCTTTGATAAACAGCTTAATTAAGGATTGTGCTGCTTTAGATGGTTTACGTACACCTTGTTCCCAACTTTCCAAAGTACGCACAGATACACCTAAAGTTTCGGCAAATTCACGTTGGCTTAACTCTGATTTTTGGCGAGCTAAAGCGACATCAGTCTGAGTAATGGTATAAGTTTTTACTGGAGCATTGGCAAGCATTTCATCTACTGCCATAAGTAATTCAGCACCAATATCTCGTTCAGCATCACGGCTTACAATATCATTTGAGCGATTCATTTAACTTCTCCACTAAAGCACGTAGTACTTTTTTATCGAGTTGATCAACAGCAGATTTCCCATAAATGGTAAGTAACCATATTTGTCCATTAGCTAGACGGTTGTAATAGATTACTCTGACTCCACCGCTTTTACCTGTCTTACCAGATCCCCAACGAACTTTACGTATTCCTCCTGAGTTAGGTTCTACATCACCAACTTCAGGATTGGAAGCAAGAAAAATTTTAAACTCGTTGTATTCTTTTTCTGTCCAATAGTCTGAATAAAACTTACTGAACAAAGATGTTTCGCATATTGTATACATCAAGCTTCCATACTATCTACTACTATGTAGTAATTTTATTGTACTACATAGTAGTACTTTATCAATGTTTTTTCTAAAATTTCGTATAACAGCCATTATGTTAAATGGAGGTAAATTTTATTTATATTTGTCAATAGAATTGAAGGTGTGATCAAGTTAACATTTATTTATTTTTGAGGTAAAATGATTAAGTATTGATCAAAAAAGAAATCTCATGTGATTTGTTTTTTAACTATTATCCATATTTTTAATAATGAAAATAATTTGATGATGTTCAAAATATTTTCACGTCAAAAGGTGTTTAAAATGAAAAAAATGAACTCAATGTTATTAGTTACTGCTCTAAGCATGGTAGGAATAACAAATTCTGCATTCGCGGAAGATGGTGTTATTACTATAAATGGTAAAGTAATTAATGGTACTTGTACACTTACAGGGTCTGCTGGTGCTACTGGCACAGCAAACAATGTTGCTGTGCAGCTTGATACTGTCCGTAATACCGCATTTACAGCTGCTAATTCAACTACAGGCACGAAAGACTTTACACTCACCGTAACAGACGGGACTGGTGTAGCTGGTAGTTGTGATGCCCTTACCATTGGTGCCATTAAAAACATTACTTTAAGCGGAACGGCTGGTACTAACTATGATTCAACCAATAAATCATGGTTAATTAACACAGATACTTCTGCACCAACGACTAAAGATGTATTTGTACAAATTCTTAATGTAGATGGTACAACACCAATTGATTTCTCATTAACAAGACAGTTAAGTGCTTCTACTACGGGTGCTTACGCACTTAAAGCTCGATATATTTCAAACAAGGCAAGTCCAGCCTCTCAAACTGTTAAAACTAGTATTAACTATACTTTAGAATATAACTAAGTTTTTAATTTGGAATAAATAATGTTGCGTACATGCCTTTTATCGCTAGCTATATTTTGTAGTCAATCAATTTTTGCTGGTGTCACAATAGATGGTACGCGCATTATTTTTCCCTCCAATGCCAAAAGTATCAGTGTGCAATTACGCAATGGACTTAGTACACCCGCTTTAGTACAGACTTGGATTGATAACGGAGACATTGATCAAATTCCCAATGCAGATCAGATACCTTTTGTATTAACACCTCCTTTATCTCGTGTTGAACCAAATAGAGGTCAGATTATCCGTATTATTCCAACAGGTTCTCCAAGTTTACCGCAAGACCGCGAATCATTATTCTGGTTCAATATGTTAGATATCCCGCCTGATGATCCGCAATATGTGGGGAAAAATCTTTTAACTTTTAATGTTCGAACACGTATCAAGCTATTCTACCGACCTTCAAATCTTAAAATGTCTGCAAATACAGCGTACGCTTCGATTAAGGCTAAATATAATCAATTAACTAAAGAAATTAATTTAAATAATCCAACGCCTTATTTTATTACGATTACACAAATGGATTTTCAATCTAAATCTGAGCATATGGAGTATAGTCAAGCCGTTATGCTTAAACCTTTTTCACAGCAAGCTGTGGACAAACTTACTGTGAATTTTTCTCCTGAAAAATTTTCTTATCAAATTGTGAATGATCTTGGTGGGAACCAGGATTTTGAAACTAAATTTGATTAAAAGTTTTGGCTGAAAATAAAGTGGATGAATAATAAATATCAGTGGGGGTGTCTTTATATTTTTATGGCACTAATTACAAAAGTGTATGCAGCTTCTAGTGAAGAAGCCCTTATACAAAATTTAGAAAAACCCTCAGCAAAAAATCAAACCCAATTTATGGCTTTTAGTTCAGCCTCTTTATTTGGTAGTAAAAATAAAGATGTAAATTTAGATTTATTCAGTACAGCAAATTATATTGCTGAGGGAAACTATATCGCTGATGTTTTAGTGAATGAGCGTTTACTTGGTGAATTAAATCTTCTTTTCAAGCATTTAGATGATTCAAACAGCGCAGTTCTGTGTGTAGATCCTATTTTACTCACTAAGTTAGATTTGCAAGATGATTATCTAAGACAAATTCAGAAAAAAGATTGTTTAACTATCAAAGAAATCTCTCCAGACGCATCTTATAATTTTGATATTTCAACCCAAGCATTAGCAGTATTTATTCCACAAAAATTTGTAAAAGAAAGACCACAAGGGTATATCGACCCTGCACGATTCGATAAGGGAGTTAACTCTGGTTTTTTTGGTTATAGTGCAAATTATAATCATACTGAAACGAGTGATGACCAATATTTAAGTCTGACTGGCGGGTTAAATATTAATGGCTGGTATTACCGACATGCAGGTAATTTTCAGTCAAATAGCCATTCTAGTTTAGGTAACTATCGTTCATATAAAAATGTTTTAAATCGTGATATTTTACCTATTCATTCACGGATCAGTATTGGTCAGTTTAATACCAATGCTTTACAACAAGAAAGCTTACCTATTGTCGGGGTACAACTGGCCTCGGACTTAAATATGCTGCCTTGGTCAATGCGCTATTATTCGCCTGTCATTGAAAATGTGGCTTATACCAATGCCCTAGTTCGTATTTTCCAAAATGGACAAAAAATATATGAGCGTACTGTCCCTGCGGGACCTTTTAAAATTACAGATTTAACCTCAACCTCATCGGGCAACTTGACTCTTGAAGTAATTGAAAATGGGGGTGAAAAGAAAATCTTTATTATCCCAATGCAAAATAGTTTTAATCTGCTTAGACCAGAACAATATAATTATAGTCTTGCTTTAGGTAACTATAAAACTATTGATAAAATAACCGAAAGTACCATTTTACAGGGTAGTTATAATTATGGTTTAAATAATTATTTGACCTTGTTAGGTGGTGTAAATCTGACAGAAAACTATCAAAGCATGCTCTTAGGTACAGGTTTAAATACAGCCATTGGCGGCTTTAACTTAATCGGAAACCTGAGTAAAGCTTCTATATTCTCCAATGATTATCAAGGACAACGTTTGTCTTTAGATTATATTTATAATTGGAATTCATATAATTTTAATGTAAATATTGGTGGTATTTTACAAAGTCAAAACTATTTGACGGTATCAAATGCACTGGCCTTGTTAAATTATGATGAACTAATTGATGATGAACAGACAAATTTAACATTAACTGCTGATTTAAAAAATCAATTTAATATTAATTTGAATAAAAGCTTTAGTAATGAACGTTTGGGTTCTTTTAGTTTTGGTTTTTTAACCAATCAATATTGGACTGATAAACCGAATCAATATCAGTTTAATCTGAACTATGGAAATGTATGGAAATTGCTGAATTATTCGATTGGGGTAAGTCAAACCAACTATGTGAATAATAGTACTAAATCAGATGAAAGTATTTACTTGAGTTTATCATTACCATTAGATTATAAAAAATCGAATATATTTGTAAATTCGAACTATCAGCACAATACAGTGCAAGATCAAACAAACGATAATTTTGGTGTAAATCTATCAGGTACTTTAGGTGAGCATAATAATATTAATTTTGGATTAGGTATTTCTCAGTATCAATCTAGCGACTCTAACTCGACTACATATAATGCGAATATCGGCTATTTATTACCGCAAACAAATTTAGCAGCGACTGTCTATAGTAATGGAAACGATACTCAATATTCAGTTTCTGCTCAAGGTGCGATTGTTGCACACTCTTATGGTATTACCGCAACTAATTCAGTTGCAGATACTTACTCTATCATACATGTAGAGAATGGTACTGGTGCGACTGTAGAAAATGCATGGGGTGTGAAATTAGATCGTTGGGGCAATGCAATCTATCCCAATGTATCTGCCTATAATCTGAATTCGATTGCGATTAATCCTGACCAATTGCCACCAGAAGTTACTTTAGATAGCAACCAAACTCAAGTTATACCGCGTTTATACAGTTCAACTTTAGTGACATTTAAAGCAAATGTGCAGTCAAATATTTTACTAAGAATAAATAATCCTATCGAAAAAATACAATTTCCAATGGGAAGTCGTATTGAAACTCAATCAGGTAAATTGGTTGGGATCATGGGACAGTCGAATCAATCTTTACTTAGTAATGATATCCGTGATTTAAACGAGCCATTAAAAGTTATTTGGGGGGATCAAGTGAAACAGAGTTGCCTGATTCCTTTAGAGGGTCTCTCCTTGATTTTAAATAGTAGAGTAACTCAACTGAGTATTGTTAATGTGGAGTGCCATTAAATGTGTAAGCAACTTTTGGGACTCATTATCATTTTATTATATTGTTCAAAAGCATATAGTTTATGTGGAACGGATATAAATCCTGTAAATTTTACAGCCACAATGGCAAATGCACTAAGTGATAATAGTTATCGCCAACTTTCCTTACAAACTGTACAGGTGTCTTCTCCACAACCTATTTCAGGGTGTTTTCTTAGTGGTTCAAGTGTCTTCAAAATGGAACCAAATACCGATCTGCTAACCTCATCAACGATCACTACAGGTGGATATACTTATTATCAAATTCCAGCAAGTTTCATTACACCGCTACCAACTTTTAATGTTTATATGGCGTTTAGTGTAAAAGATAATCAAGATAATGCTACAGAATATTGGGTTAATGACGCAACAACAGCATATACAATTTTTACAGGTACAAGTTCGACCCGAGGGATTCGACTAGAGAATGTTCGTCTACTTGTCTCTGGTATTGGAAATGCACAGGCGACATTTGTCATAAATAACCTAAGACTTGGGCAGCTTACCGCTCTTAGCGGAATTTTTCAATCAGCTAGTACAATCATTACATTATCCAATTCTACTTTTAAAATCACTAAAACAACCTGCGTAGTGAATAGCGGTGCAGCTATTAATGTAACTCTTCCAACGGTTCGCACGACAGATTTTACTTCCATTGGTCAAACATTAGGTGATACGACATTTACTATGAATGTCAGTGGCTGTAATGCAATTGATGCGAATAAAAGCCTAGTTGCACTTTTGACTGATAATAATAATGCAGCAAGCAATACTCTAGGGTTATTAAAAAATACTGGGACTAATTACTCTCCAAATGTTTCGGTACAAATAACGGATAGCAGCGGTTCACCACTGCCAATTGCACCTAAGGTAATAGGTAGTTCGAGTAGCTTTTTCAACTTTGGTACTATTGGAACAGGAGGTACGGTTTCTAAATCATTTAAGGCACGTTATTATTCTAATGCTATTCCAGTACCAGCGACTGGTGTATATGCTCAAGCAACAATTACGCTTATATATAATTAAATCTAAGATTAACATACAACATGTTATGTGG
>NZ_JBZAYP010000002.1:0-216766 GCF_058242885.1 Acinetobacter sp. 802_lipA | reverse complement strand
TAGGATTTTAGACCACGCCTATAAGTGATAATCTACTCCCCAATAAGCATGGGAAATGCTTGTTTTTGGAGTCAACCATGACACGAAGAAAACGTCGTAATCATTCAGCAGAGTTTAAAGTTAAAGTTGCTCTCGCAGCAATTAAAGGCGACCACACACTCGCTGAACTTTCTACTCAATTCGATTTACATCAAAACCAAATCATCGATTGGAAAAATCAACTGCTTGAGCAATCAGTCAATATTTTTTCACGACCAACAGCACAACAAGAACCAGAGATTGACCTCAAAGCTCTACATGCCAAGATAGGACATCAGGCATTGCAAATTGATTTTTTAGAAGGTGCGCTCAGAAAAATAGGGCAGCTGAGCGGCAAAAAATGATCGATAAGACCCATCAACTTTCGGTACGACAACAATCGCAATTGATTCAAATCAATCGCAGTACGTTGTATTACAAGCCCAAAGAGATTTCATCAACTGATTTGAGTTTGATGCGTCTAATCGATGAAATTCATCTCGACTACCCATTTATGGGCAGTCGAATGATACGAGATATGCTACAGCGTCAAGGGCATCAAATAGGTCGGCGTAAAGTCCGACGTTTAATGCGCTTGATGGGAATACATGCTTTGTATCCAAAACCCAATACCAGTAAGCCTAATCTTGCACACCGTATTTTCCCATATCTGTTGAAAAACATGGTCATCGATCACTCTAATCAAGTCTGGTGTACAGATATCACGTACATTCCTATGGCTAAAGGCTTTGTCTATCTGTGTGCAATTATAGATTGGCATAGTCGTAAAGTACTGGCTCATCGAGTATCGATCAGTATGGAAACAGACTTTTGCATAGATGCGTTGCAAGAAGCAATTGTGAAATATGGTTGTCCTGAGGTGTTTAATACAGACCAAGGCAGTCAATTCACAAGCGAGGCATTTTTGAATGAGTTAAAATTGCGAAATATCCGTATCAGTATGGATGGGAAAGGACGATGGATGGATAATGTGATGATTGAGCGTTTATGGCGCAGCGTGAAGCATGAGGAAGTCTATTTGAAGGCTTACGATACGGTTAAACAAGCGAAACAATCAATTGCTGAATATTTGGATTTTTATAACACGATACGTCCTCATTCAAGTTTGAATAAGGCAACACCGGATGAATTTTATGATCAACATTTACTAAAAGTAATGGCAGCATAATTTAAATATTTAGAGCGGATTTATCACTTATAAAACTGAATTGAGTGGTCTAATTAACGGAACCACATTAATTCTGCGTGTTGAAATAGAAAGGAAAATTCATTTTCTGAATGAAGATATCGGGTATGAACTGGTAAAGATACAATCCACGATTCATATTCAATCCCATGACTTTAAAGCGCAAAGCGTGTTGCAGATGCAGCTCTTATTCCGAGGAATTTTACACTGGTATCGCCCGCCGATAGAAACACCAGATCCGGCAGTCAGGACGTAAATAACCATTCCTCCAGTTTAAATAAAAAAACCTGCAGATTCGATGCAGGTTTTTTTTAGAGATAATCAATCGCGTCTTATTTGGCTTTACGCTCTTTTTCAATCAGGTAATTTACCACCTGAATTACTTTGGCATCATTGCCCTGCACAATATATTTACCATTCACGGTCACCGCTGGTACACCGCTTAACTGATATTGAGCAGTCAAATTTTTTGCCTGAGCAATTTTTGACGAAATCGGGAATGATTTATAAGTCGTGTTAAATTTCTCTTCAGAAATACCATAACGGGTATAGAACTTGGCCAATTGTGCCTGTTCTAAAATTGGACGCTGCTTGTCATGAATATCATGGAATAACTGTAAATGTGCTTTTTGACGCACACCCAGGGCTTCTGAAACATAATAAGCACGTGCAGCCTGTTCCCAAAGCGGGTTCATTGCAGCAGGTGTACGTACAAAACGGATATCTTTGGGTAATTTTTTCAACCAGTCCTGCATATGCGGTTCCAACGTGAAACAGTGACCACAGCCATACCAGAAGAATTCACGTACCTCAATTTTGCCCGGTTTTTCGACTTTGACTGGTTTTGCGACCACCTGATAGTCCTGACCTGCCACAAAATTGGCCATAGCATTGCCTGAAAAGGCCAAAACAGATGCGGCAACAGCTCCTAAAAGGAATTTTTTCATTGGGATTATCGTCCTCTAAATCATTATGCTTAGTGTATGGGTTCACTATAAATCAATTATGCCGGTTCCGTTTTCATGCTGCGAACTTTTGTGCTATCAGAACCGCTACATTAAAGTATGCGACTGATTTTAAGTCAGTTAATATGGCCATTCGACCGCTATGTGTTTTTAGATAATCACAAAAGTTAAACTTTGAGTAATAAAAACGGTTATAATTTCTACGATTAAAACGTAGTGGTCAAACCTACAGTAAATATTAGCTTCTTACTATTCTCTTCAGTAACAGCCGCGTGGCTCTGAGAATGATCTTCTGACATACAATAGTTTCCTTATTCTATTTACGATTAGCTGAGAGACTTGAGTAAGCCTCAATATTTCTGCTAAAAATTGCTTACTATAATTGGTCAAGAAGCTTTCTTTTCATTTATCCACCGGGACAATATTGGTAATAAAACCAACATAAGAAGGGTTGATGAGATAATTCCTCCAATAACCACATTTGCTAGTGGGCACTTTACTTCTTTCTCCAATTCCAATGCCTCCCTAACTAATTAGAGAGTTTTAAGCATTATTACATGAATCTTTCCAGTACTATTGTTGCAAATATACTAAGTTGCATATTTATTCCTGCCTATGTATAGGAGCATATGTAACCCTAAAGTTTAAAATAGTCTTTTCGGATTATTTAAAAATTTGAAAATGGTAAAGAATAAATTAAAAACAATAAATATATTTATCATTCGATTTAAAAAAATTAATTAATCTTAGTTACACCATACTAAAAATAACTAATTTTTAGTTTTCCTAGTTATATGTGCTTCATTATAATTTTGAATTAATTCTCTTCACACCCTTTGCTTTTTTCATTGTTAATTATTTCTAAATTTTTCTCTAAGAAACGAAGTCCCCCATCAGCAAAACTACTGGTTGAAAAAACTATAGTAAAAATAACTAAAACAATCTTCATATATATATTATTGAATCTAATCATATCTTGGACCAAAAAATAATTTCTTCATATACTAATTCCTAGATATATACACCTAAATGACAACCAAATTACAAATTTGTAATTTTGTTAAGGTTTGTCCTAAAAAAAATAAATTAATACTATTTTAACAAAGATAAGTCGTTGCTGAAAAATTTGAATTGTAAGGGATTTAATTAGGCACTGTTGCAAATAGAGATTTGAGTCGATGATGTTCCCTTTAAAAAGTACTTAGAGACCGAAAACCCTGTTGATTAGACACACTTCACCCTGAGGCTGACCATAATAAAATGACGATGCTTGTCCTTTACGTAGTGCACGCATGACTTCAATACCTTTAATTGTGGCATAAGCCGTCTTCATAGATTTGAATCCTAATGTGGCCCTGATGATCCGCTTTAGCTTGCCATGATCACATTCAATCACGTTATTTTTATACTTAATCTGCCTGTGCTCAAGGTCTGGTGGACATTTACCTTCCCGTTTTAACCGTGATAAAGCACGTACATATGTGGGTGCTTTATCCGTGTTGATCACTTGTGGAATTTGCCACTTCTTCACATTATTTAAAATTTTTCCAAGAAAACAATATGCTGATTTGGTATTACGTCTAGAAGAAAGATAAAAATCAATGGTATCGCCACGTTGATCGACTGCACGATACAGATAAGACCATCGTCCATTCACTTTTACATAGGTTTCATCAATATGCCACGAGCTCAGATCTGTAGGATTACGCCAATACCAGCGTAAACGTTTTTCTATTTCAGGAGCATAACGTTGAACCCAACGGTAAATAGTCGTGTGATCAACATTCACACCCCGTTCGGCCAGCATTTCCTGCAGTTCACGATAGCTAATGCCATATTTACAATACCAGCGCACAGCCCAAAGAATGATTTCGCCCTGAAAATGCCGACCATGGAAAGGATTCATATGCTGCACCTTTAGCTAAAACAGTCTTCAACTTACCATTCGTGGTTATTTGCAACAGTGCCACTTGGGTGGTCTGCCTTTAGCTGGAACATGCTTCTGCAATTGCTCAACCATTTAAATAAAAGGTTGACCATGAGATGCCTGTATATCGCTTAAACTGTGTTTCAGAAAGCTTCTTTGAATCAATGTATTTCATCCGCAGATTATGCACGAATGCTAAGAAAATTAGAGTACAAATATCAATCAAAAAGGTGCTCGTTTTTTGATTTATGAAAGAGATCTATTATTCAATTATATCTTTTAATGATCAATAGAAAGCCTAGTTTCAAACACATTCTTCAGACACAAACAAATATGATCAAAATAGAGTGATTACTCTATAAAATAATAAAATCAATTACTTAAATCATATTTTATTTTAAAAAAATACAAATGTGTATTAAAAATAACCATTACTTACATTTTTTTGATTACAAAATATAATGAGTAAATTGCTTCCCATTTCATACATTTTTCATATATAAAAAGTCATACTATTTTTAAGGTTTTTCTAAATCACATTTTATACTTCATAGTTTTTAACATCATTATTAAAGGTGAACCATGCAAAAGAAGAAGCGCACCCCATTAGACGCACAACAGTCCCATCTTTGGATTATTGGTGGTGGTATCGCAGGTATGGCTGCTGCTGCATTTGCAATCCGTGATGCCAAAGTCCCTGCCAAAAATATCCATATTTTAGAAGAACTCGATATTTCAGGTGGTTCGATGGATGGTGGACATACACCGCATGCCGCGCAAGCTTGGGTAACACGTGGTGGGCGAATGCTGACCGATGAAACTTATTTGTGCCTATGGGACTTATTTTCCAGTATTCCATCTTTGGAAAATCCAGACATTTCGGTGCGTGAAGAATGTCGTGAGTTTAATGAAAAAGTGAAAACCCACGCCAATGCACGGTTGATTGATGCCGAACATGTCATTGCGGATGCAGCAAAGCTTGGTCTGAATACGCTACATCGTGCACAGATGCTGCGCCTATTAGCTTCAAAAGAAGAAAAAATTGGCAGTCGCCGCATTGATGAGTTTTTTGATGAAACCTTTTTTGAAACCAATTTCTGGCGCATGTGGCGCACGACTTTCGCTTTTCAAAAATGGCACAGTGCAGCAGAGTTAAGACGCTATTTCTTGCGTTTTATTCAAGAATTGCCACGCATTCATACCTTAGCGGGTGTGAAACGTACCAAGTACAACCAATATGACTCGATGATTCTGCCCCTACAGCGTTGGTTAGTCGCACAAGGCGTCGATGTGCGTTTTGGACACTATGTCACAGATGCAGACTTCATTACCAATGCTGAAACTCAAGAACGCTACGCTTCACGCCTATATGTACAATTGCCTGAAGGCTCAGAGCAAATTAATCTGAAAGCCAATGATTTAGCTATTTTCACTTTAGGCTCTATTACAGCAGACTCACGTTATGGCGGTAATCATGACGTGCCTGCCCTTATTCGTCATCGAGAAGATCATGGCTGGACGCTTTGGGAAACGCTGGCACAAAAAGCCCCAGACTTTGGCCGTCCAATGACTTTTTATGGCAATGTCGATGAACATAAGTGGGAGTCTTTCACTCTGACCATGAAAGATGACGTGCTACTTAAACGTATTATTGACTATACAGGCAATGAACCAGGCACAGGCGCACTCATGACTTGGTATGAGTCGGGTTGGCATTTATCCATCGTGGTTCCTGCACAGCCACACTTTGCCGACTTACCTGAAGGTTTATATACCTTATGGGGCTACGGTTTCCAAATTGACCATATAGGCGATTACATCAAAAAACCAATGTCCGAAGCCACGGGGCAAGAAATCCTAACAGAACTGATTAAACAGCTCGGTTTTGACGACATTTTAGATCATGTTTTGGCAACGACTGATGTTACTACCGCCATGATGCCATACGCCTCTGCCCTATTCGCCTGCCGTAAACCGGGGGATCGTCCACAGGTAATTCCACAAGGCTCACAAAACTTTGCTTTCCTTGGACAGTTTGTGGAAATTGAAGATGACGTGGTCTTTACTGTGGAATATTCAGTTCGTGGGGCGATGCTTGCCATTTATGAATTTTTTGGGGTGGAACGTGAAATCCCTGAAATTTACAACGGTCTACTTGATCCCAAAGTGGGTTTAAAAGCTTTAGAAACAGTGTTCCACTAAGTTTTTAATATATAGCGATAAGAGCACCTTTATGTCGCCACTATTACATAGTTTAATTTAAGCAACGTTTGGATACACGAGTGTGGCAGGGATGCCACACGTTATCCATCATAATAGGGATGTTATGTATGGGTAACAAAGGCTTTTGCTTTCTTTTGGCCTATCAAAAGTAAGGTTATTGCCTACGCAAACACCTTTTATACTTTATTGAAAGTTGAGGCCGTGTACGCACTGGTTTACCGTTAACATCAATATAAGGAATATAAAATGAAAGCAGCTCGTTTTTATGACCGAGGGGATATTCGAATTGAAGATATCCCTGAACCGAAAGTACTTCCAGGCACAGTTGGAATTCAAGTTGCGTGGTGTGGTATTTGCGGTACAGATTTACATGAATTCATGGAAGGTCCTATTTTTATTCCACCTTGTGGTCACCCACACCCAATTTCGGGAGAATCTGCACCTGTAACAATGGGACATGAATTTTCAGGCGTGGTTTATGCAGTTGGAGAGGGTGTAGATGATATCCAAATTGGGCAACATGTCGTAGTTGAACCCTACATCATTGCTGACGATGTGCCGACTGGCCCCAATGATAAGTATCATTTATCAAAAAATATGAACTTTATTGGTTTAGGCGGACGCGGTGGTGGTCTTTCTGAAAAAATTGCAGTTCAGCGGCGTTGGGTACATCCTATTTCAAATGATATTCCTTTAGACCAAGCAGCATTGATAGAACCTTTATCTGTCGGTCATCATGCCTATGTCAGAAGTGGCGCAAAAGCTGGCGATATCGCACTGGTTGGTGGAGCAGGCCCAATAGGCTTACTTTTATCTGCTATTTTAAAGGCTAAAGGTCTCACGGTCATCATTACTGAACTGAGTGCAAAACGTAAAGAAAAAGCGATAGAAGCGGGTGTTGCCGATTATGTACTAGACCCATCTAAGGTTGATGTAGTTGCTGAGGTAATGAAAATTACAGAAGACCGCGGTGTAGATGTCGCTTTTGAATGTAGTAGTGTCAATAAAGTCATGGATACACTCGTTGCAGCAATGAAACCAACTGGTGTAGTCGTTATCGTTTCTATTTGGAGCCATCCTGCCACAATTAATGTGCATAGTGTGGTGATGAAAGAGCTAGATATTCGTGGCACGATTGCTTATGTAAATGATCATCAGGAAACTATCCGTTTGGTTGAGCAAGGTAAGATTAATCTAGAACCTTTTATTACCCAACGGATTGCATTAGATGATCTTGTTTCTAAAGGCTTTGAAACATTGATTCATAATAATGAGTCTGCTGTAAAAATTATTGTTCATCCGTAGTAACGCCTAATTTGAACGACTAATTTGAATAAACTAGAAATAAACTCTATGTAGCTATTTCTAATATCTTTATAGATAGGGAATGAGTCTGTACGTACAGATTCATTCTCAAATTTACGGCACTGTTGCAAATAGAGATTTGAGTCGATGATGTTCCCTTTAAAAAGTGCTTAGAGACCGAAAACCCTGTTGATTAGACACACTTCACCCTGAGGCTGACCATAATAAAATGACGATGCTTGTCCTTTACGTAGTGCACGCATGACTTCAATACCTTTAATTGTCGCATAAGCAGTCTTCATAGATTTGAATCCTAATGTGGCCCTGATGATTCGCTTTAACTTACCATGATCACATTCAATGACATTATTTTTATACTTAATCTGCCTGTGCTCAATATCTACTGGACATTTTCCTTCTCGCTTTAATCGTGATAAAGCATGGCCATAGGTCGCTGCTTTATCTGTATTGATGACCCTTGGAATTTGCCATTTTTTCACCGTATTGAAGATCTTTCCTAGAAAACTATAGGCTGATTTACTGTTCCGTCTAGCGGAAAGGTAAAAGTCAATCGTATGACCCCGTTGATCAACTGCACGATACAGGTAAGTCCATCGCCCCTTCACTTTGATATAAGTCTCATCCATATGCCATGAATGTAAATCTGTAGGATTACGCCAATACCAGCGTAACCGTTTTTCCATTTCTGGAGCATAACGCTGAACCCAACGATAAATTGTACTGTGATCCACATTTATGCCTCGTTCAGCGAGCATTTCTTGAAGTTCACGATAGCTGATGCCATATTTACAATACCAACGAACAGCCCAAAGAATGATTTCACCTTGAAAGTGCCGACCGTGGAAGGGATTCATCTGCTGTATCTCGAAATAAATAAGATATTTAGCTTATCATGTCAGCCTATTTGCAACAGTGCCAAAGTAACCCCCCGACATCAGTTAAGTTATGCCCTGCATCTGCCAGTAAGGCCATAGAGCCCGTATGCCAGCCATAAATTGCTTCAATTGCCACGAATCCTAAATTTAATACAATACCTATTGCAAAAGCAGTTCCATAATTGACTGTCCCGTGGATATGAGAATGAGACATAATCAGTAAATATTCCAAAGAAATTATTATTAGTAATTAAAGCATTTTAAACTTCAAAGCAATTTCTTATTTTTCAAAGGAATCTTATAGCAACCGGCTATATACCAAGAATAGTAAACGTAACTCAGATATCCCTTCACTAACAGGTTCAGTATCTCCGAAATTTCTATCTTCTACATAGTCAATCCGAACTCGTATTCGTCTTTTAGCTTGTTGATCTTTTAATTTATAAAAATAAAAAATCAAATACTTAGTGTAAATTTGGTATTCTAAAAGCGGACATTTTTACTTTGGAGAAACCGGACATTTATATTTTGGGCTTACATAAGCTAAACTAAATATAGTCGTAAATTTCAATTGAGTTATTCATCGGCTTTTAAATAACGGTATACCGCTTGGCGACTAATTCCAAATGCCTGGCCTAATGCCATTTTTGAAGGATACTTCCCTTCCTTCCATGCTTGTCGCAAAGCGTCAGCTTGATCAGGCTTCAATTTATGTACCCGGCCTTTGTACTTCCCTTGAGCCGAGGCGAGTTTAATGGCACTGTTGCAAATAGAGATTTGAGTCGATGATGTTCCCTTTAAAAAGTACTTAGAGACTGAAAACCCTGTTGATTAGACACACTTCACCCTGAGGCTGACCATAATAAAATGACGATGCTTGTCCTTTACGTAGTGCACGCATGACTTCAATACCTTTAATTGTGGCATAAGCCGTCTTCATAGATTTGAATCCTAATGTGGCCCTGATGATCCGCTTTAGCTTGCCATGATCACATTCAATCACGTTATTTTTATACTTAATCTGCCTGTGCTCAAGGTCTGGTGGACATTTACCTTCCCGTTTTAACCGTGATAAAGCACGTACATATGTGGGTGCTTTATCCGTGTTGATCACTTGTGGAATTTGCCACTTCTTCACATTATTTAAAATTTTTCCAAGAAAACAATATGCTGATTTGGTATTACGTCTAGAAGAAAGATAAAAATCAATGGTATCGCCACGTTGATCGACTGCACGATACAGATAAGACCATCGTCCATTCACTTTTACATAGGTTTCATCAATATGCCACGAGCTCAGATCTGTAGGATTACGCCAATACCAGCGTAAACGTTTTTCTATTTCAGGAGCATAACGTTGAACCCAACGGTAAATAGTCGTGTGATCAACATTCACACCCCGTTCGGCCAGCATTTCCTGCAGTTCACGATAGCTAATGCCATATTTACAATACCAGCGCACAGCCCAAAGAATGATTTCGCCCTGAAAATGCCGACCATGGAAAGGATTCATATGCTGCACCTTTAGCTAAAACAGTCTTCAGCTTACCATTCGTGGTTATTTGCAACAGTGCCCTTACTTCAAAGCCAAAATCTTTCGGGCACCATTCAGTACGAATAAAGAAACCAGTATGCCAATGATTAAGTCTGGATAAGCTGATCCCGTCCACGCCACGAGTACACCGGCAAATATAACGCCCATATTTACGACAACGTCATTCGCCGAGAAAATCCAACTGGCTTTCATATGTGCGCCATCTTCTCGATGACCAGAAATAAGATATAAGCATGTCACGTTAGCTATAAGTGCGAGCAGGCCAATAACAATCATGAGCGTTGATTCTGGCTCGCTTCCAAACATGAATCGTCTAATGACATCAACAATCACGATAACAGCAAGTAATAACTGAATCCAACCTGCGAAATGGGCTGCTTTTATTTGATATTTCGCAGCTTTTCCGACGGCATATAGCGCAATACCATAAACGGCTGCATCGGCAAACATATCTAGAGAATCAGCAATCAATCCTGTAGACGCAGCAATAATACCGCTGATGAATTCTATAAAGAAAAGTAGAGCATTAATACCTAATAACAGTTTAAGTACTTTAGCTTGTCTCACAGGATCAGGTTCATTAGGTATATCGCCTGAAGAAAGCTGTGTTTCATCAAGTTTCGCCCCAAAACCCAGTCCTTCGAGTTTAGCTGTAATTTGCTGAATCCCTTCATTATGGAAGACTTTCAGTTTTCGATTGGGAAGATCAAAAGTAAGACCTTTAACTGCTTCAATATCTGCAAGAGCCATACGGACCATTTGCTCTTCAGCAGAGCAATCCATTTTAGGAATGGTATAGGTACTTGTTTGCTTAGCCTGTTGATTGCTTATATAAGTTTCAGTCTTCACAAGCTTTGCACCAAAACCCAAAGCTTCAAGTTTGGTGGTTATATTTTCATCTTTTTGATTATGTAGAACCTTTAAAGAACGGTTAGGTAAATCAAAGATGAGTTTTTGAACACCATCAATTGAAGATAGCGCCATACGAACCATCTGTTCTTCCGCAGAACAATCCATTTTGGGAACTAAGTATTCACTCATGTAGTGCGAATCTTTTAAAACGTCTTCAGTGCTTAAATTTTCTTTGGGATCAGAACCATAACAGGATTGAGCGGTATCTTCACAACTGTTTGAAGTGTTACAGCAAGGAGATGAAGATTTTTTTTCTTCCTCTTCACCACAACAGCTAAGCGTATTATAACAATTCTTTGAATTGTTTGCTTCTGCAATTGATGGATGATTTTCTTGTTGAGATTTCTTATCTTCGCATGGTGTTTCTTTACTACATCCACAACCACTCATAATTATACCCATTAAAAAAATTATAAACTTTGAATATTAGAATCCCTATAGTTACTATAGAGTCAAGAATCTTTGGAAATACTAACTCAATGCATTTAAAAATTGGTGAACTCTCTAAAAAAACCTCATGTTCAGTATTAACAATTAGGTTTTATGAAAAGGAAGGTTTAATTCCGGAACCGGAAAGAACGGAAGGAAATTACCGCCTTTACGATGTAGGCTATGTTGAGCGAATTAAATTTATTTTGAATTGCCGAACTTTAAATATGAGTTTGAATGAAATTCGTCAATTACTTACCTATAAAGACAAACCTGAGAAAAATTGTTCAGATGTGAATGAATTAATTGACTTACATGTCAGTGCTATCAGAGAAAATATAATCAAGCAACAAAAGCTTATTGAACAACTATCTGATTTAAGAGGTACTTGTGATGGTTTATGTACAATTGACCAATGTGGAGTTTTAAAAAATCTAGCTTGATTATCTAGACCTATGCTTTTTTCAAAAAATCGGCACTGTTGCAAATAACCACGAATGGTAAGCTGAAGACTGTTTTAGCTAAAGGTGCAGCATATGAATCCTTTCCATGGTCGGCATTTTCAGGGCGAAATCATTCTTTGGGCTGTGCGCTGGTATTGTAAATATGGCATTAGCTATCGTGAACTGCAGGAAATGCTGGCCGAACGGGGTGTGAATGTTGATCACACGACTATTTACCGTTGGGTTCAACGTTATACGAATCTAAAAATGGGAGCCTATAGCTCCCATTTTTATTGTTAAACGTTGAATCCTATATGTTTTCCTGTTGGAAGCTCTACATCAATACGGAGCTTCCCACCCATTGCCTCAACATACTTTTTCATGGTTGAAATCTTAAGATCATTGCCACGATTTTCTATTGCTGAAAGCGATGGCTGTTTTATTCCCAAAGTTTCAGCAAGCTCTTTTTGAGAAATTTCGAGTTCTTCACGAATAAGATGAAGCTGATTTTCTAGCAGTAATTCATCAGCCATTTTTTGAATACGGGCTTGGCTCTCTGGAGAGCGGCTAGCTAACAATTCTTGCAGAGTCTTAGCCATTAGATTTATCTCCTTGGGTAGTGAGATGAAGTTGGTATTGTTCATCTGCAATATCCAGCATGTCTTTATAAAAACGCTTTTTACCGCCTTTATCAGCAATACATAGAACAATAGCCTGTCGTAAGGGATCAAATGCGAAGAAAGCTCTTAAGGGTCTACCGCGATGTTGAACACGCAGTTCTTTCATATTGGTAAATTTAGACTCATACACAGTATCTACTAAAGAACGGCCTAAACTCGGTCCCTGCTGCTGTAGAACAACCAGGGCAGCTAGGACCTTCTCTTGTGTAGGTTCATCTTGCTGTTCAAGCCACTGATTAAATAGATCTGTCGTAATGACTGTCCACATACCACAACAAAAATATAGATTATAGTCTATATTTTAGAGGCATTATGCTTGTTTTGCAAATGAGAAATGATAGGCAATAAAAAACCCCGGCATCCTGCCAGGGTTTTTTATTGGAACATTAGGTCTCTGTGCTCTTGCGTGTCTTATATAGCGCCATCCTGGTGCTTATTTTTAATTATATGGAACTTCCTGTTCCTGACCACTTAATCATATGAAAATTCTACTGTTCCAGATAGCCGCAAAGGGCCGAGATTGATGTGAGCCAAAGCGTACAAAATAGCCTAAATTTCATCCACAGCAATTGGGGATAGTTTTCGCCCTAGAAGAGCTGAGAACATTGGGAAAATGCCAAAATTGAGCATTTTTTAGACGATTTTATTGGCGAAAGATTACAAATCTGCTTAAAAAAACACGAGTTGTGAAAGCGTGTGTTTTCTGATCTTTTTGGTTTTGGTTTTATTGTGTCAAGTATATGATAAATAACACTATTTAAAAAGACTGTTATTCACCAATTAAAATGTCTATGCGATAAACCATTTAAAATGGGCACTGTTGCAAATAGGCTGACATGATAAGCTAAATATCTTATTTATTTCGAGATACAGCAGATGAATCCCTTCCACGGTCGGCACTTTCAAGGTGAAATCATTCTTTGGGCTGTTCGTTGGTATTGTAAATATGGCATCAGCTATCGTGAACTTCAGGAAATGCTCGCTGAACGTGGAGTGAATGTTGATCACACCACAATTTATCGCTGGGTTCAGCGTTATGCTCAAGAAATGGAAAAACGTTTACGTTGGTATTGGCGTAATCCTACAGATCGACATTTATGGCATATGGATGAAACTTACGTAAAAGTGAATGGCAAATGGGCATATCTATACCGTGCAGTTGACCAACGTGGCCATACTCTTGATTTCTATCTTTCTGCTAGACGAAATACCCATTCAGCTTATTGTTTTCTTGGTAAGATTTTGAATCATGTCAAAAAATGGCAGATTCCACGAGTCATAAACACTGATAAGGCTCATACCTATGGCCGTGCTTTGTCGCGACTAAAACAGGAAGGAAAGTGTCCTGAAGACCTGGACCATCGACAGATTAAATACAAGAATAACGTGATTGAATGTGATCATGGCAAGCTCAAACGGATCATCAAGGCTACGTTGGGATTCAAGTCTATGAAAACGGCTTATGCCACAATTAAAGGAATTGAGGTTATGCGTGCTCTACGCAAAGGACAAGCTTCATTATTTTATAACGGTAATATTCTAGGAGAAGTTTGGCTAGTAAATAGAGTTTTCGGTCTCTAAGCTTTTTTGAAGGGAAAATCATTGACTCAGATCCCTATTTGCAACAGTGCCGTCAAAACTGCAAGTATGCAGTCTTGACCAGGCATCTAGGGGTCGTCTCAGAATTCGGAAAATAAAGCACGCTAAGGCGTAGTCACCCCGTGACTCCCCCGCGCCGATGCAGCGAGCTTCGTTCCGTCTTGCAGTGACGCAATCAGCGGGCAGGAAACGTTCCCTTTCCGCGCATGGCAGGCGCACACCAGTTCAGACAGCACGGCCTCCATGCGTGCCAAGTCGGCCATCTTCTCGCGCACATCCTTGAGCTTGTGCTCGGCCAGGCCGCTGGCTTCCTCGCAATGGGTGCCATCCTCCAGCCGCAGTAGCTCGGCGATTTCGTCCAGGCTAAAGCCCAGCCGCTGGGCCGATTTCACGAACCGCACTCGTGTTACATCCGCCTCGCCATAGCGGCGAATGCTGCCATAGGGCTTGTCTGGCTCCGGCAGCAGGCCCTTGCGCTGGTAGAACCGGATGGTCTCCACATTGACCCCGGCCGCCTTGGCAAAAACGCCAATGGTCAGATTCTCAAAATTAATTTGCATATCGCTTGACTCCGTACATAACTACGGAAGTAAGCTTAAGCTATCCAAACCAAATTTGAAAGGACAAGCGTATGTCTGAACCACAAAACGGGCGCGGCGCGCTCTTCGCCGGTGGGCTGGCCGCCATTCTTGCGTCGGCCTGCTGCCTGGGGCCGCTGGTTTTGATCGCCTTGGGGTTCAGCGGGGCATGGATCGGCAACCTGACGGTATTGGAGCCGTATCGGCCGATCTTCATCGGCGCGGCGCTGGTTGCACTGTTCTTTGCCTGGCGGCGCATCGTCCGACCGACCGCAGCCTGCAAGCCGGGCGAGGTGTGCGCGATTCCGCAAGTGCGCACCACCTACAAGCTCATTTTCTGGTTCGTCGCCGTGTTGGTCTTGGTCGCGCTTGGTTTTCCCTACGTCATGCCATTTTTCTACTAATCAGGAGTTCATCATGAAAAAGCTGTTTGCCTCCCTCGCTCTCGCCGCTTTCGTTGCCCCCGTGTTCGCCGCCACTCAGACCGTCACGCTGTCCGTGCCTGGCATGACCTGCGCCTCTTGCCCGATCACTGTCAAGCACGCGCTTTCCAAGGTTGAGGGCGTGAGCAAGACCGACGTAAGTTTCGACAAGCGCCAGGCCGTCGTCACCTTCGACGATGCCAAGACCAACGTCCAGAAGTTGACCAAGGCGACCGAGGACGCGGGCTATCCGTCCAGCCTCAAACGCTGATCCGTTAACCGAACTCGGGAGCGACACATGGGACTCATCACGCGCATCGCTGGCAAAACCGGCGCGCTCGGCAGCGTCGTTTCCGCGATGGGCTGCGCCGCCTGTTTTCCTGCCATCGCCAGCTTTGGCGCGGCCATCGGACTGGGCTTCTTGAGCCAGTACGAGGGGCTATTCATTGGCATCCTGCTGCCGATGTTCGCCGGCATCACGTTACTCGCCAATGCTATCGCTTGGCTCAATCATCGACAGTGGCGACGCACGGCGCTCGGCACGATAGGCCCGATCTTGGTGCTGGCAGCGGTGTTTTTAATGCGGGCTTACGGCTGGCAGAGCGGTGGACTGCTCTATGTCGGCCTGGCCTTGATGGTTGGGGTGTCGGTCTGGGATTTCATCTCGCCAGCACATCGCCGCTGCGGGCCGGACAGCTGTGAATTGCCAGAACAACGTGGCTGACGGCAACAGCCGTAGCCACCACAGAAAAGGAAAAATACATGACCACCCTGAAAATCACCGGGATGACCTGCGACTCGTGCGCGGCTCACGTCAAGGAAGCCTTGGAGAAAGTGCCCGGCGTGCAATCGGCGCTGGTGTCCTATCCGAAGGGCACAGCGCAACTCGCCATTGAGGCGGGCACGTCATCGGATGCGCTGACTACCGCCGTGGCCGGACTGGGCTACGAGGCAACGCTTGCCGATGCGCCACCGACGGACAACCGCGCCGGCCTGCTCGACAAGATGCGCGGCTGGATAGGGGCCGCTGATAAGCCCAGTGGCAACGAACGCCCGTTGCAGGTCGTCGTCATTGGTAGCGGTGGCGCGGCAATGGCGGCAGCACTGAAGGCCGTCGAGCAAGGCGCGCACGTCTCGCTGATCGAGCGCGGCACCATCGGCGGCACCTGCGTCAACGTCGGCTGCGTGCCGTCCAAGATCATGATTCGCGCCGCCCACATCGCCCATTTACGTCGGGAAAGTCCGTTCGACGGCGGTATCGCGGCGACTGTGCCTGCGATTGACCGCAGCAAACTACTGGCCCAGCAGCAGGCGCGCGTCGAAGAACTGCGCCATGCCAAGTACGAAGGCATTCTGGACGGCAACCCGGCCATCACCGTTGTACATGGTGAGGCGCGTTTCAAGGATGAGCAGAGCCTGGTCGTCCGTTTAAACGATGGTGGCGAGCGCGTGGTAGCTTTCGACCGCTGCTTAGTCGCCACGGGTGCCAGCCCGGCCGTGCCGCCGATTCCAGGCCTGAAAGAGTCACCCTACTGGACTTCGACCGAGGCCCTGGTCAGCGACACCCTTCCCGAACGCCTAGCCGTGATCGGCTCGTCGGTGGTCGCGCTGGAACTGGCGCAAGCCTTCGCCCGGCTGGGCAGCCAGGTCACGATCCTAGCTCGCAACACGCTGTTCTTCCGCGACGACCCGGCCATCGGCGAGGCCGTTACAGCCGCGTTCCGTGCCGAAGGGATCAAGGTATTGGAACACACGCAAGCCAGCCAGGTCGCGCATGTGGACGGCGAATTCGTGCTGACCACCGGGTACGGTGAAATACGCGCCGACCAGCTGCTGGTCGCCACTGGCAGGGCACCGAACACGCGCAGCCTGGCATTGGAAGCGGCGGGAGTCGCTGCCAATGCGCAGGGGGCCATCGTCATCGACAAGGGCATGCGCACCAGTACGCCACACATTTATGCGGCTGGCGACTGCACCGACCAGCCTCAGTTCGTCTATGTGGCGGCAGCGGCCGGCACCCGTGCTGCGATCAACATGACTGGCGGCGATGCGGCCCTGGACCTGACCGCAATGCCGGCCGTGGTATTCACCGACCCGCAGGTCGCCACCGTGGGCTACAGCGAGGCGGAAGCACATCACGACGGGATCGAGACCGACAGTCGCACCTTGACCTTGGACAACGTGCCGCGTGCGCTTGCCAACTTCGACACACGCGGCTTCATCAAGCTGGTCATCGAGGAAGGTAGCGGACGGCTCATCGGCGTGCAAGCGGTGGCCCCGGAAGCGGGTGAACTGATCCAGACGGCGGTGCTCGCCATTCGCAACCGTATGACCGTGCAGGAACTGGCCGACCAATTGTTCCCCTACCTGACCATGGTCGAAGGGCTGAAGCTCGCGGCGCAGACCTTCAGCAAGGACGTGAAGCAGCTTTCGTGCTGCGCCGGATGAGGAAAAGGAGGTGTTCAATGAGCGCCTACACAGTGTCCCGGCTGGCCCTTGATGCCGGGGTGAGCGTGCATATCGTGCGCGACTACCTGCTGCGCGGATTGCTACGGCCGGTCGCGTGCACCACGGGCGGCTACGGCTTGTTCGATGACACCGCGTTGCAACGGCTGCGCTTTGTACGGGCTGCCTTCGAAGCGGGTATCGGCCTGGACGCACTGGCGCGGCTGTGCCGGGCGCTGGATGCTGCGGACGGTGACGGTGCGTCTGCGCAGCTTGCCGTGTTGCGGCAACTCGTCGAGCGTCGGCGCGAGGCCCTGGCCAGCCTCGAAATGCAACTGGCCGCCATGCCAACCGAACCGGCACAGCACGCGGAGAGTCTGCCATGAACAGCCCAGAGCACTTGCCGTCTGAGACGCACAAACCGATCACCGGCTACTTGTGGGGCGCGCTGGCCGTGCTCACCTGTCCCTGCCATTTGCCGATTCTCGCCATTGTGCTAGCCGGCACGACGGCCGGCGCGTTCATCGGGGAGCACTGGGGTATTGCAGCCCTCACGCTGACCGGCTTGTTTGTCCTGTCTGTGACGCGGCTGCTGCGGGCCTTCAAGGGAAGATCATGACCGCTTCCCAGCCAGCCGAGAGTGGGCAGCTTTGAGCTTCGCTACCAATCTGGAGGAGTACCACCATGAACGCAAACGCCCCGAACACTGCCAGTTGCACCACCTGCTGCGTATGCTGCAAAGAAATTCCGCTCGATGCCGCCTTCACCCCGGAAGGCGCGGAATACGTCGAACATTTCTGCGGGCTGGATTGCTATGAACGCTTCCAGGCACGCGCCAAGGCCGCGACAGAATCTGACA
Organism: Acinetobacter sp. 802_lipA; assembly: GCF_058242885.1. NCBI lineage: Bacteria > Pseudomonadati > Pseudomonadota > Gammaproteobacteria > Moraxellales > Moraxellaceae > Acinetobacter > Acinetobacter sp. 802_lipA. The sequence continues at coordinate 198,303 of NZ_JBZAYP010000002.1, read as the reverse complement.
TTGCGCCTGTCCCTGGCGGTTCGCAGCCGTCAGATTGAAGCATTCTTCAAATTAACATAGGGACTGGCTTTGTTGCATAAAGGTTTGAAAGATAGAGCGATCCTAATTGAGCCAAATTCAAGTGACAACTTGGGTGTGAGGGCGCCCCAATTCTGTGAATTTGTTCAAGACGGCTACGCGTGCATGAATCTCATTCACCTGACTAGGAAAACTCCTTGCTGTTAATTTATCGCCTAATAATTTGATGCAATGCATCTTGGTTTCCACCAAACTTCGACGATGATAACCAGACCACTTTTTCCAAAGTGACCTTCCTAGCAGTTTGACTGTTTTCAATAACTCATTTCGTTCTATAGACCTGACTTGCTGATCTTTCCAAGGCTTTGCATTCTTCCTGGGTGGAATGACCGCATGTGCATCACGATTTAAAATGACTTGTCGGCAGTGCTTTGTGTCATAAGCACCATCTGTATAGACTGAATCAATTCGTTCATCCAAGGGAACTTGAGAAAGTAAATCTTCGAGCACTTGTGAATCGCTGACATTATTTGTCGTGAGTTGTACTGCACGTATTTGAAGGGTTTCAGCTTCTATAGCAATATGGAGCTTACGCCATTGGCGACGATATTCAGATCCATGTTTCTTGCATTTCCATTCACCTTCACCTAGAAACTTCAAGCCAGTAGAGTCCACGAGTAGATGCAGACCATCTCTACTTTTTTGGTAGCTAATTGTAATATCTGAATAGCCACTGATTTTGTAGGCACCTTTCAGTCCATCTAGTGACTAATTAATTTGTTTTAAATACCGATAGACAGCCTGTCTACTGATACCAAACGCTTTTGCCAGATCAACTTTTGATGAATACTTCCCTTCTTTCCAGGCTTGCAGTAATGCTTTAGCTTGATCTGGATTCAATTTATGGACACGACCTTTATATTTGCCCTGAGCTGCTGCGATCTTAATCCCTTCTTTCTGACGTTCTAAGATAATTTCCCGCTCGAATTGAGCAAAAGCACCCATCAGTTGCAGCATCAAATTATCCATCGGCGTGGATTGGGCAGTAAAAGTAATATTCTCTTTTACAAACTGGATGGCGATCCCTCGTTTGACCAGTTTATCTACTTCAGTGACCAAATCTTTCAGGCTTCGCGCAAAACGATCCATGGAATGTACAATCACCCTGTCCCCTTCCCGGACATAGTTCAACATTTCCTGAAATTTAGGTCGGTCAGTATTTTTACCTGAAGCACGGTCAACAAAAATCCGGTCGACTTCAATTCCCTCAAGTTGACGTCCAGTGTTTTGCTCGACAGAACTTACCCGGATATACCCTACTTTTTGGCCTTTCAATTTTTCACGCCCCAATTGGATAAAAATGAACAATTTCGTAAATTATAAATCTTTAATACTAAAGTTACATGTTATTTATGATTAAAAATCATTTAAATGATACATAATTTCATGAACTTTCAGATTGTAACTTTAGGGTATACTCTATAGTTACATAATTCGTGATTTAAAGAGACCTAGAAAAATAGAAATGGTATTTATTTGAGCTAATCAAAGTTGAGAAACTTTAGAATTCTTGCGTTAGTCAAATTTTAAGCAGCCAAAAGCTATATTTTATGAGGTTTTAGCCAATTCAAAAATTAGATAAACTATACTTTCGCAAGAGGTCTTTTGATTAAATAATAAGCGTGGAACGTGAAAAATCATAAAAAAAGCCCACCTTGGGGAAGATGGGCTATCAACTAGAAACTACAGCATTGATTTCTAAAGAGAATTATAACGAATTTCGTATAAGGTGTATTATGTTAATTTTAGGGAAATTAATCAGTTGATGAAAAATGAAAATAGGAATTTTTTGGTTTTTGCAAAAGCAAGTTATCGGCATAGCTCATCCATTCAATTTAAATGATGCAGATTCAATAGGCTTAATTGATAGTCCATATACACATGTCGATTATTGGAAAAATATGCAAAGTGTATACCCAGAACTACGTCATTATGAATATGAACAGATTCCAAGGGGTAGGGTAATTTTCGACGCAAATAAAGGAAAAGCAATCGTGTATATGGACAAAAAATTATTTAACACAGTAACAGCCACTAAAATTTATGATTTCTTTGATATAGATTCAGAAAATGCTATTCCAAGAAAAGATCCTCACTATCGTACTTAATTGTTTAATTTAGGCTAAAATGAAATTCTCTTTTAATAGGGGTATGAAGATGAGAAAGCGTTTAAAAGACTATAGCCTTGATCAAGTTTCAAATCGCCAAAAGGTTTCAGGTCAAGTATTACCAATTCAATTTAGCAATGATGAAGCAACAAAACGTGTTGTGATGCACAGTGCTAAACGAGTTATTAAGCAGCATAAAGCAGAACTTCAAGAGCTTGCTTATAAATGAGTTTGATTAGCTCAACATTCGTGATCGCTGTACATGATGAGATCCTATTACAAACTGGCGTGGGGCGAACAGGCTGTCATATTGAAAAGCTAGAAAGCGTATTAAGCCGTATAGATCAGCAGATGTATTACAGCAATGTAAGCGACATTTTTGAGATCGCAGCATGGTTTGGTATTGCTATCTCAAAAGGTCATGCTTTTGTTGATGGTAATAAAAGAACTGGTTTAGCTGTAATGCTGACTTATCTAGAAATTCAAGGTGTTACCATTCAGGAACAAACAGGTTTAGATGATTTGATGGTCGATATTGTTGAATCACAAGAAGAACATGAATTGTTAGCCAAAATTGTGGCTGAATTCTTATACGAGCTTTCGATAATTTAAACTAAGAAATCAGAATCTGAATATTTGGATCATCGATATTCGATAAAATATTCTTATAAATTAAATAATTTTCATCCTCTCGGCAGATAAAAAATACTTCTGCAACATGATCATATTGAGGCAACATAGAGAGTATGGTGCCAATCGCAATTTCAGCAGCCTTTTGAGGTGGAAAACCATAAACACCTGTACTAATACATGGAAAAGAAACAGTGAGTGCATGAATTTCATTAGCTTTGAATAGTGCATTACTATAAGCATCACAAAGCAATTGTGGCTCATTGTGTTCGCCATCTAACCATCGTGGTCCAACCGCATGAATAAGGTATTTAGCAGGCAGATTACCTGCTGTTGTTACTTCTGCTTGACCTGTAGGGCATCCACCTTTTTCTTGATTTAGACGAACACATTCTTCTTTCATCAATGGTCCAGCTTTTTTATGAATCACATAATCAAGTCCCCCACCACCAAGCAAAGATTTATTTGCTGAGTTAACGATGGCATGTACAGCAAAAGCTGTTATATCTGCTTGGATGAGATGGACTTTTTTCATAAATTTTATGCAATACCGCGATCTTTTTTAAATTGAGAAATAATAGGATTTAATTCAGATCCACAGAATTCAATATACTCATTTGTAATTCCACGACCACTAGAAGGATGTGGCAACCCAACTACAGTGCAGTTTTCAAATTTATTGATATAAGCCAATGAGCCATGATAATCAGGCATTCTTAATGTTTGCAATTTTTCAATTTCATTGCCCATAATTGGAGTGAATTTATCCCTTACTTTATAAAATTTTAGTACCTTAGTTAAAAGCTCACTTCCCATAAACAGAATTACTTTAGGTCTAAGTTCTTCTATATGTGCTATAAAATTATCAACATTTTCATCTTGTTTGTAGAAAGGAATTGCAGAACGAGATTTTTTTGATTCTACAGCCCAATTAGTTTGTACAATCATTTTGTCGAAAGCATCGCCTAAGCCTTCCTCATTTAGAGGATGCCCCCACATAGAAAACCAAGTTCTAATTCTTTTATCGTATTTAATCCATGTCTTAGCAACATCACCATATCGCAATGATTTATTAGAAAAGGTACATTCTTTAGTCATATCTATTATAACTTCTTGCCCCTTACTTTGTGATTCTTCACCCCATTCATAACCACAAATCATTAATCCGTTTTTATCATTAAAGCCTGCGAAAATTGAATTTGCTAAATTTAGACTTTTTCCCATTTTATCTTCTCTGATACTTTTAAGATTCAAATTATCACATATATTTCATATAAATCATTTATATGGAAAGTTTTTTATAGATATAAAAATACACTTAACATAAAATCTCTTATACGAAATGGGTTTTGTAACTCCAAAATAGAAATGTCCGCTTTTAGAATATGCACTTCTGCAATTTCCTTAGCGGACGGTTTGATATGTTGGTGTCTATGTCGGATAAAGAACTTAAACGATTGTCGGTCTTGCAGGAAATCTGCGATCAACGCATAACTCAATCCCAGGCTACTCAGCTACTTCATATTTCAGAACGTCAGATCAGACGCTTACTGCAGAAATACAAAGCCCAAGGTCCAGTTGCATGAGCCCATGCCGGTCGTGGCCAAATCAGCAATTCCAAACTTCCTGAAGAACTCAGACTCAAGTGCCTCAATATTGTTTCTGACCAACTCCATGGTTTCGGACCCACTTTAGCGCATGAAAAGCTCACCACCGTACATGGATTCGATCTTTCAGTAGAAACCCTGCGTTCCTGGATGATTGCAGCTGACTTATGGATTCCTCGATCCAAGCGCCTGAAACGCCCGTATCAGCCTCGTTATAACCGAGATTGTTATGGTGAACTGATTCAAATCGATGGCTCACACCATGACTGGTTTGAAGGACGCGCTGCTAAGTGCTGTCTGCTGGTATTTATCGATGATGCCACAGGAAAATTACAGCATTTACGCTTCTGTGAGTCAGAATCAACCTTTGACTATATGATTTCAACACGCTTATATGTCGAACAGCACGGTAAGCCTTTAGCATTTTACAGCGACAAACATTCAGTCTTAAGAGTGAATCAAAGCAGCAAGAAAGACACCAAGATTACCTAGTTTGGACGTGTACTCAGCACCCTGAATATCGATATCATCTTCGCTAATTCACCGCAGGCCAAAGGCCGTGTGGAACGTGCTAACAGAACCCTTCAGGATCGTCTGATCAAGGAGATGTGCCTGGAAGGCATCTGTTCGATTGAGCAAGCGAATGCCTGGCTACCCTGCTTCATTGAGCAGTTCAATCAGAAGTTCGCCAAGCTGGCTTTTAATCCTAAGAATCTACATCGGCCTATCACTGAAACAGCCGAAGAATTAGATGATATTTTTACTTGGCGTGAACCCCTCAGAGTCACGAATAGCCTGACGATTACTTATGATAAATGCGTATATCTCCTGGAAAACACCGAAGAAAATCAAAGGTTGATCGGTAAGTATCTTTAGTTCCTTGAATACCCGGATGGTACTGTAGCCATCATGCATAATAGCCGAAAGATCAATTACAGCCTCTTCGATAAATTAAGTCAGCTGAATCAGCGAGAGATTGTTGAGAATAAACGGTTGGGTGCTGTTCTGAATCATATCCAACAACAGCATGAAGAACTGGAACAGCAAAACAAACGTAATCGTTCTCAAAAGATGCCAAGCAGACGTGCACAGAAAACAGCAATTCAAGAACGAAATCTAAATCCTGTGCTTGACTTGGAAATGTCCATATAGGACATTTCTATTTGGTTATTAGGTAGGACATTTCTACTTAGGAATAACACTAAGTGTAACTCCAAAATAGAAATGTCTATATTCTCACCAATAAAAATGTCTAGTTTATGATGGTTTAAACATCATAGACTGGATATGAAATATAGATGCTGATCACTATGTCTGACAAAGAAATTCAACGTCTTGCTGTTCTGCAAGACGTTCGAGATCAACGTATTAACCAAGTCCGTGCTGCAGAAATTCTTAATCTTTCAACCCGTCAAATAACCCGATTATTGCACAAGCTAAAGCAAGATGGTGTTTCAGGCCTGATACATGCCAGTCGTGGTCAACCAGGTCATCGTCGCCATGATGATTTATTAAAATCGAAATTTTTTCTATTATTTCTGAACATCTGCTTGGATTTGGACCCACCTTGGCGCATGAGAAGCTCAGCAGCATGTTTGCCCTAGATATCCCGGTAGAAACGCTTCGGCGGTGGATGACGGCAAATGACCTCTGGATTCCTCGATCCAAGCGCCTTAAACGTCCATATCAGCCACACTATAACCGGGATTGCTTCGGTGAGCTAATCCAGATTGATGGCTCATATCATGACTGGTTCGAAGGACGCGCTGCTAAGTGCTGCTTGCTGGTTTATATCGATGATGCTACTGGAAAGCTGTTGCATCTGCGCTTTTGTGAGGCCGAAACGACCTTTGACTATATGCTTTCAACCCGAGCCTACATTGAACAATACGGCAAACATCTGGCCTTTTATAGCGACAAACATTAGGTCTTCCGAGTGAACCAAAAATCTAGCCTAAACAGCCAGATCACGCAATTTGGCCGGATTCTGAATGAGTTAAACATTGATATTATCTTTGCCAACTCACCACAGGCTAAAGGTCGCGTAGAACGCGCGAATAGAACCCTTCAAGACCGGTTGATCAAGGAGATGCGTTTGGAAGGCATCAGTTCAATTGCCGAAGCCAATGCATGGCTACCCTGCTTCATTGAGCACTTCAATCAGAAATTTGCCAAGTGTGCGAGAAACTCGAAGAATTTACATCTACCCCTAACCGAATCTAATCTTGAACTGGATGATATTTTTACCTGGCAGGAACCGCGTAAGGTCACGAAGAACCTAACCATCACGTATGATAAATACGCCAATCTCAACTTTTTAAGTCATTGAAATAAAAAGGACATAACCTCATTTTAAATCCGTCTATGAAAATAAAATTACAGTTATGTCCACTGAAGAATTTATCATCATTGTCTATTTAATCATAGAGGAAATTTACCCAACTATAGTCTCTGAACCATTAAGAAAACGTGGTTTTCCACCTGCTTTAACCGATATTGAAATTATCACAATGCAAATTGTTGGTGAGTGTCTCAAAATGGATACGGATAAAAGCATATGGATGTTTTTTAAAAACAATTACTTAAGTTGGTTCCCTCATTTAGGTTCATATCCTAACTTTTGTAAGCATTGTGCAAACTTATGGCAAGTTCATCAAAAAATCACAGCCCAATTAACTGCACATTATGGTCAGGATCATATTCATTTTATTGATGGATTTCCTATACCTGTTTGTCGTTATAGTCGAGCAAAAAGACACAAGAATTTCAAAGAACATGCAGGTTTTAGTTATTGTGCTGCACAACAAGAGAAATACTATGGTTTTAAAGGGCATCTTGTAATTAATTTGGAGGGTATGATTACTGGCTATACTTTCGCTCCAGCAAATGTAGATGAGCGTGATGTTGCACCAGAAATCACAGAAAATATTCATGGGTTACTAGGTGCAGATAAAGGTTACTTAAGACCCAGCTTGAAAGAATACTATAAATTTCAGTATGTTGATCTACAAACTCCTTTAAGAAAGAATATGCCGGACTCTAGATCTCAAGAATCAATGAGGTTGCTTATGAGAGCACGAAGGAAAATTGAAACGGTCATTGGTCAATTAACTGATCGCTTTAATATTCAAAAAGTAAGGGCAAGAGATTTATGGCACTTATCGCATCGTTTTATCAGAAAGATTTTGTCACATACGGTCTGCGTCGTTATGAATAAAAAATGTGGTTATTCGCCGATTCAATTTGAAAAGCTTATTTAAAGTTGAGATTGGCGTATAAATGTATTTATATACTTGAACCGACAGAGCTGAATCATAAGCTTGCTGGGCAATACATTTCAATTCTGGAGTATCCGGATGGCACTTTGGCCCTCATGCATGAAGGACGAAAGCTCAACTACAGCATCTTCAATAAATTGGCTGGGCTGCAGCAAAATGAGATTGTTGAGAATAAACGGTTAGGTTCAGTCCTGGCGCATATTCAACAGCAACATGAAGTATTGGAAAAACAAAATAAACGTTCCCGGGCCAAGAAAAGTATGCCGAGTCGTAAAGCTCAGAAAGCTGTTATTGAACAAAGAAATTTAAATCCTGTGCTTGACTCTTGTGGTTAAAAACAGGACATTTTAAATGGTTTATCGCATAGACATTTTAATTGGTGAATAACAGTGTTTTTAATATTACTTTAAGATCAGTATCTTATCGTTATTCATACCCTCTGGAACGTTCTCGTTCAACCGACTTGGAAACAAGTCGGTTTCTTTTTAAGCAAAACTGTAACTTTTAGCCAATAAAATTGATCAAAAAACATTCGTTTTTGCATTTTTTCCTGATTTCTCAAGGGTCACAGTTCATAAATAATCCCCAATTTCTGCGGACAACTCTTGGGATAAAATAGGCCAACTTTGTAAGCTAAAACTTACATGAATTTAAGATTTTTGAGGATTGGTAATCCAAAGCATTAGCCCTATGATGAATACATAAGGGAACTGGATGTTTCCAGAAAACAAGAATAAGAAAATAGCGCAAGGAATGGGCAGCACGAGATCAGTAAGACGAGCACCCCGATATGAAAAAGCCCGACAGGATGTCGGGCTTTTTTATTGCCTTATGATTTTAATTTCACTTTGACTTTACAAGATTTAATGTTAAGATATATATCAATGATATATATCTTGGTTTCGGGAGGTAATTATGGAAATTGCGAAAGTATTTCAAACTGGTCGCAGTCAGGCTGTTCGCTTGCCTAAAGCCTTTCGCTTTAATGGCACGGAAGTGGCCATCAAAAGCTTCGGTCGTGGTGTATTACTCATGCCCATCGACAATCCTTGGGATGTCATGTTAGAAGCAATAAATGAGTTTGAGGTTGGATTCCAATTGGAGCGAGCTGATCAAGGCGAACAGCTCCGTGAGGAGTTCAGATGATTTACCTCTTAGACACAAATATTTGTATCTATGTCATCAACAATAAGCCTCAACAAGTTTTTGAGCGCTTTAAGCAATATCAACTCGGCCAGCTTGCGATTTCGAGTATCACGGCATCTGAGCTGGCTTTTGGTGTAGAGAAGTCTGGATCTGAACGCAATAAAAAGGCGTTAAACAAGTTTTTGTCACCTTTAGAGATTCTTCCTTACGATGAACAGGCGATTTGGCATTACGCCAAATTACGCCAGAATCTTCAATCTACAGGTAAACCGATTGGCAGCTTAGATATGCTGATCGCTGCTCATGCTTTGGCATTGGATGTTGTATTAGTTACGAACAATACAAAAGAATTTGAACGAATTGATGGTCTGAAGCTAGAGAATTGGGTCTAATCGCTATATCTAGCCCGCCCTATGCAGGGCTAGAATTCGTATAAGAGATTTATGTTAAATGGATACAGCTTTTGAAAATTTTAACTTTGAATCAGAGATTTCATTTTTAATATGATAAAAACCAAAGGATAAAGAAAATTTTGATTTAGGTATGTCATAAGTGAATTTTTCAGGTGATGTAGAGGTTTTTTTATCTTGTCTTGGAACTAAAGAGTCAAGTTCAGATATTTTGAAAGCAGTTATTCTTGTTGCAAGTGAGTTTGACTCATTAGAGACTAATTTTGGTGGAGAAAAGCTATCCTATTGGCAATTTTTTAAGAGAGGTATTACGTTCAGGTTTAATGAACATCAGATACTAGATACCATTTTCATCTACGTCAAAGAGAATGAAGAATATTACCCATACCCATTTTTAGAAAATCTGATCACAGGTATTAATCACAAAAGTACGATGCAATCTGTAGCTAATTTATTTGAAACCCCCGAAAGAGAAAGTAACAGTTGGCTTAAATACAAAATATTTGATAATTATTTACATTTTGAGTTTCATAATTCATTAGAATTGAAACAAATTACAATGGGACAATATTAATACCATGTTATTAATTTTTATGTATTTTTTTAAATTTAAACCCTAGATTTGAGTCTAGGATTTTTTATGTTATTCACCAATTAAAATGTCTATGCGATAAACCATTTAAAATGTCCTGTTTTTAACCACAAGAGTCAAGCACAGGATTTAAATTTCTTTGTTCAATAACAGCTTTCTGAGCTTTACGACTCGGCATACTTTTCTTGGCCCGGGAACGTTTATTCTGTTTTTCTAGTTCTTCATGCTGCTGTTGAATATGCGCCAGGACTGAACCTAACCGTTTATTCTCAACAATCTCATTTTGCTGTAGCCCAGCCAATTTATTGAAGATGCTGTAGTTGAGCTTTCGTCCCTCGTGTATGAGTGCCACAGTGCCATCCGGGTACTCCAGAAATGAAATGTATTGCCCAGCAAGCTTATGATTCAGCTCTGTCGGTTCAAGCAGATAAATACATTTGTCATACGTCAGGGTCAGATTCTTGGTGACCTTACGCGGTTCCTGCCAGGTAAAAATATCATCCAGTTCAAGATGAGATTCGGTTAATGGCCGATGCAGGTTCTTTGAGTTTCGCGCACATTTGGCGAACTTCTGATTGAACTGCTCAATAAAGCAGGGCAACCATGCATTTGCTTCTGCAATCGAACCGATTCCTTCCAGGCGCATCTCCTTGATCAGACGGTCCTGAAGGGTTCTGTTCGCTCGTTCTACGCGGCCTTTGGCCTGTGGGGAATTGGCGAAGATAATATCAATGTTTAACTCATTCAGAATCCGGCCAAATTGCGTGATCTTGCTGTCTTGGCTGGATTTCTGATTCACTCGGAATACCGAGTGTTTATCGCTATAAAAGGCCAAGGGCTTGCCGTATTGCTCAATGTAGGCTCGGGTTGAAAGCATATAGTCAAAGGTCGTTTCAGCTTCACAAAAGCGCAGATGCAACAGCTTGCCGGTAGCATCATCGATAAATACCAGCAAACAGCATTTGGTGGCTCTTCCTTCAAACCAGTCATGATATGAGCCATCAATCTGGATCAGTTCACCGAAGCAATCCCGGTTATAGCGTGGCTGGTATGGGCGTTTTAGACGTTTGGATCGAGGAATCCACAGGTCATTGGCCGTCATCCAGCGCCGAACCGTTTCTACCGGGATATTCAGGTCAAACATGCTGCTGAGCTTCTCATGCGCCAAGGTGGGTCCAAATCCAAGCAGATGTTCAGAAATAATGGAAACACATTTTGATTTTAACAAGTCGTCATGGCGACGATGACCAGGTTGACCACGACTGGCATGCGCCAGACCTGAAACACCATCTTGATTGAGCTTCTGCAATAATCGGGTAATTTGACGGGTGGAAAGATTCAGGATTTCAGCAGCACGGACCTGGGTAATACGATGATCTCGAACGTCTTGCAGAACTGCAAGACGTTGAATTTCTTTGTCAGACATAGTGATCAGCATCTATATTTTATATCCAGTCCATGGTGATAAAAATCATCATAAACCAGACATTTTTATTGGTGAGAATATAGACACTTTAAATGGGTTCTAACATTTTAATTTCGTAAAACCGCCATTATGTTAAATTTAGAACATGTTACTTTAAGTTCATAGAGGCTTTGTTGCACAAACCTATCTGTAAAGGCTTTTTCAGCGATATAATTTTCAAATGAAGAAGCCTACACATAAAATCTACCGCACAACCAATTGGCCCGCATATAACCGAGCACTCGTTCATCGCGGAAATATTGCCATTTGGTTTGATCCTGCTACGCAATGGTATGCTCCATCAAAAGGCAAAATAAGGGCGAAATCAAACCTACTCCGATGCAGCCATCCAATGCTGCTTAATGATTAAATCCTTATTCCGTCTGTCTTTACGTATGGTCACTGGCTTTGTGCAAAGTCTGATTAAACTTTGCGGATTAAATTGGATAGCTCCAGATTACACCACGCTTTGTAGAAGACAAAAGCATATTGATATTGTAATCAGCTACCAAAAAAGTAGCGATGGGCTGCATCTACTCATGGACTCTACAGGCATGAAGTTTCTAGGTGAGGGCGAATGGAAACGCAAGAAACATGGACCTGAATATCGTCGCCAATGGCGTAAACTTCATATTGGTATAGATGCTAAAACCCTGCAAATACGAGCAGTTCAGCTTACAACCAATAATGTCAGTGATTCACAGGTGCTTGGTGATTTACTTAATCAGATTCCACAAGATGAGCGGATTGACTCTGTTTATACCGATGGAGCTTATGACACCAAGCAATGCCGTGAGGTCATTGCAGATCGGCAAGCGCATGCGGTGATTCCACCTAGAAAAAAATGCGAAACCTTGGAAAGATACAAAGAGCAGCTCGCTAGATCGAAATGAATTACTTCGAACAGTTAATCTTGGAAGCAGTGCTTCTCAGGCAGGACACTATGGAAAAAATCAGGCTATCATCGGTGAAGTTTGGTTGAAACTAAGATGCACTGCATTAAATTATTAGGAGATAAACTCAGAGCAAGGCGTTTTGATAGCCAAGTCAATGAGATTCATGCACGTGTAGCAGTCCTCAACAGATTTACGGAATTAGGTCGACCACTTACCCAAATTACGCCTTAAATTTAGCTCAATTAGGGGCGCTTTGCATTTCAAATCTTTGTGCAACAAAGCTGTTTGAATAAAAACTTATCTATGTACCTTCAATTTTAAGCATGGTTTGATCCTATCTTTTCAAATAAATGGCCATGCAATACTCAGTAAAAATAATAGCCCTAATACGGCGCAACTCATTTGCCAAAAACGTAAAGGATCTCGTTCAATGATTGCTGGTGGTTTAGAGTTTAATAATTCTTTGGAAGGATGCATTAGATTATGAATGAGTTCAGACAAGGCCTCAAAACGATGTATCGGTTCAATACTCAGCGCTTGGCCTAAAATTTTATCTAACCATATAGGTAAATCTGGCCGATATTTCCTGATGGAATGATATTGAACTTTTTTCATCTGCTTTAAACTGTTACAGCGAGCTAAATCTGTCCCATAAGGTAATTGTTTGGTGAATAAATAATAGGCCATTACCGCCAAAGAAAATTGGTCTGAATGTACAGATGGCGAATGATCAATAAAATACTCCGGTGCCATAAATGCCAAGGTTCCGAGTGCTCGATTCGCATTTTTAGGATTAATTTCGACCAGGCCTCTTACTGCCGTTGAACCATAATCAATCAGTTTAATTTTCATGGCATTTTCTGCATTTATAACCATGATGTTTTTTGGTCGTATATCCTGATGTAGCATTTCCAGCCGGTGCATTGCATTTAAAGCCAAGGCTGTTTGTTGCAAAATTGGTAAAATCTCATCCAGATTTAAAGGCTTTTCTTGGCGATGCAGCCATTGAGCCAAGGTTTCACCCTGTAAATATTCATAACATTGGAATAAATATTTTTTCTCAGTGTTATGTGGATAACACTGCATCAGGTTGTCATGTTTCAGACGTTTCGATACCCAATCTTCGAGTTGAAACTGCTCTACGGCATTTTTATCTTGCTGTAAATCTACCCCCAAAGTTTTTATAACCAAGGGCTGCTGCTGAGTATCGTGTGCCAAATACAGGCAACTGCGATGATTTTGGTGCAAAATTTTATCAATCACATAGCCTTCAAACACTTCACCTTTACTGAGCTGTTGTGGAAATACATAATCCTGCTGAATATGAAACTGATTCAGTTCAGGCAGCTGTTCTACATGGATCACCTGGAGACTTAAGTTATCATCACTGCCCTGTTCTAAAGCTTTTTCAACGAATGCTTTGGCAAGTTGATTTAAATCTGCATCTACTAAAATTAAATCTAATAATTGTTGATCTGTGACAAATTCATAGACCCCATCCGTCATCAGTAAAAAAATATCTTTTTCTTTGAGCTCAATATTTCGATAATCAATTTCAATACGATAGTCGGCACCTAAGGCTCGGCTAAGATAATGCTCTCTTGAAGACAACCAGACACGATGATCATGGGTCAGTAATTCAATTTCATGATCGCGAATGCGGTAAATACGACTATCACCAACATGAAAAACATGGGCTTGTTGCTGTTTTAAAATCAGTGCAGATAAGGTACAGACATAACCTCGGTCTTTATCAAAACGTCCTTGACTTTGTTGAGTCTGTGCATAAAGCCATGAATTGGTCGCGCGGATCACCCGTTCTGCTGAAGTCTGTGTACTCCAGGCATCTGAAGTAGAATAATAGTCAGATAAAAAACTGCCAACGGCGGTTTCTGCTGCAAGATGACTGACATTACTGCTACCGATTCCATCCGCTATAACACAGGCAATACCTTTCTGTTTCAGCACATGTCCTTCGGGCAGATATACTCCATGGAAATCCTGGTTCTGTTGTTTAATTCCGGCAGTAGAATATTGCCCAATACTGACTTTTAATGTTTTTTTCATGCTGAAAGCTCAAAAAGGGATCTATATGATCCCTTTATAAAATGGTGAATATTAAAATTCTTTTTTAACACCAGTACGGACATGGGTTGTATAAAGTGCCAGACCTGTTAATGCCAAACCACCCACCAGATTACCTAAAGCAACCGGCAGTTCATTCCATAGGAAGTAGTCAGCAATCGAGAAGTCACCGCCCATCATCATGGCAAATGGGAACAGGAACATGTTAACGACAGAGTGCTCAAAGCCCATGGCAAAGAACAGCATAATTGGCATCCACATGGCAATGAATTTGCCACTCACCGTAGTAGACATCATCGCGCCAATGACACCTAATGACACCATCCAGTTACACAGCATGCCACGGATAAAAATAGTCATCCAGCCGGCGAATCCGTATTCGGCATAACCTAATGTCCGCTCCTCGCCAATATGCGCAATTTTCACGCCGACAGGGTTTGGATCCGCTGCAAAACCCATGGTATAAACCGCTGCCATGAGCACTGCAACGACTAAACAGCCTGTAAAGTTCCCTACAAACACCAAGCCCCAGTTTTTTAGAATACGTCCCCATGTCACCCCTGGGCGTTTATCTAGCCATGCCAGCGGCGTAAGTACAAATACCCCAGTTAACAGGTCATAGCCCAATAAATACAACATACAAAAACCAACTGGAAACAGGAGCGCACCAATTAGTGCTGATCCTGTTTGCACGGCTATGGTAATGGCAAATACTGCTGCCAGTGCCAAAATCGCACCTGCCATAAAGGCACGAATCAATACATCACGGGTTGCCATATGTAATTTGGATTCACCCGCATCTACCACTTTTTTTGCAAACTCTGCAGGAGCAAGATATGCCATGTCATCGTCCTCATTTTTAATATCTGGACCTGTTTTTAAACAAAAAGACGCCTAAGGTCTTTGAAACCTTAGGCGTCGTTGCCTTAAATATCAGAACAGGTAATTTTGTTATGGCGCCATTGCCATGCTTGTTATAAATAAAGCAAAAGCTGTGCCATAAATTATTTAAAAATCATTCAATTTTTTACGCTCTATTTAAAGCTAATTTCGTCCTCTAGTTGGCATGAGAACTGCATTAATGAAAATTCACATAAATGTATTTCAAAAATAATCTGGAGATTTTTATGATTACCCATCGTCAACAAGTAACTGACATGATCATTTCAGCGAAAGTTTTAAAGTCAATTAAATGGGCAGATGTCGCCAAAGAAATTGGTCTTTCTAAAGAATGGGTAACGGCTGCCTGCCTGGGACAAATGGCATTTAATAAACAGCAGGCAGAGAAAATTGGTCAGATTTTTGACCTTAGTGATGAGGCAGTAGCATGGCTGCAAATTGTACCTTACAAAGGCTCTTTACCAACCAGTGTGCCTACGGACCCTTTAATTTACCGCTGGTATGAAGTTGTAAATGTATATGGTTCGACTATTAAAGAGCTGATCCATGAAGAATTCGGTGATGGCATTATGAGCGCAATCGACTTCAGCATGGATATTCAGCGTGAGGAAAACCCGAACGGTGACCGGGTAAATGTCGTATTGTCTGGCAAGTTTTTACCTTATAAAACCTATTAATTAATCGTTTGATAAAGCCATCATATTGATGCTTTTCATTTCTTCGTAAGGAGATCTTTTATATCACCGTCTTTATCCTTATTTAATTTTGACTATACACAGCTTCTGGGTATAAGAGGAACCGACATCAATATAGTGACAGTTATCAATCTGGGTATGTTTTTTCACAATGGTATGCCCTAAATAGGTTTTGAACTGAACCGTACCGGGTTTGTCGGAGACTTTTTTATTTAAGTTAGGCCACCTGACCTAACGGGTTAATCTTATCATAGTACATTGCTTCAAACTCAAAAGGCGATACATAACCCAGTGCACTGTGTACACGCTTTTTATTGAACCAATCTACCCAGTTTAGTGTCGCAAGTTGTACATCTGCTAAACCTTGCCAATCTGCTTTTAGATATTCAATCACCTCTGTTTTGTATAAGCCATTCACCGTTTCAGCCAGAGCATTATCGTATGAATCACCAGTCGTACCGACTGATGCTCGTAAATTTGCTGCTTCTAAACGATTGGTATAGCGAATGGAAAGATATTGCACACCTCTGTCGGAATGATGAATCACATTCTTTGGCATGCCTAGATCGTGCAATGCTTGCTCCAATGCATCGAGCACCATATCTGTATTCATTCGTGTAGATACTTTCCAGCCAACAATTGCTCGTGAGAATACATCAATAATAAAGGCGGTGTAGACCCAGCCTGAATTTGTTTGAATATACGTAAAGTCACTGACCTGAGAAGCACTGCTTCGCAAGGGTCAGGATGATCAGCAGTAAAATTACGTTTCACTAAATCATCTGCCCGTTTTTGGTCATCTCGGCTACGGGTGGTTTGTTTGTTCTTACCTCGCCAAACACCTTGTATACCTAGCTTTTTCATTAATCGAGCAACAGTACAGCGTGCAATAATATAGCCTTCACGTTTCAGTTTTTGCCAGACTTTACGTACACCATACCGACCTGAACTTTCCTTCCAAATTCGTTTAATCTCCTCAGCATGATGCAAGTCATGTAAATCTCGCTTTGCTCGATGTTCCCTTGCGAAGCAATGCTTCTCATCGCAGAGATCTAGAGTCCGGTAATAGGTTGAAGCTGCGATCGGTAAAATCCTACAAATCGCATCAACACCATATAAGTCTTTATTGTTATGGATGAAATCCACCATTATTTGTGTGGGCGGTCGAGCTCCGCCTGGGCGAAAAAAGCGGCTGCTTTACGTAGAATTTCATTGGCACGCTTTAATTCTTTAATTTCACGTTCCATTTGCTTCATTTTTTCTTGATCAGATATCTGTTGTACTTTAATAGGATTTTGCTGATCTAAATGCTTTTGATGCCAGGCACGAAGTGTTTCAGGAGTACAACCAATCTTAGGCGCAATTGCTGTGATTGCAGCCCAAGTAGAAGGATAATCTTTTTCAGATTCAATCAATAATTGAACCGCTCTTTCTCTGATTTCAGGGGTATATTTTAATTTTGTCATCGGAATAGTCTCTCAGAATATTGAGTCTCCGACAAACCCGGTACGGTTCAGTTTAGCAGATGTACAACTTGCGACACTAAACTGGGTATATTGGTTCAATAAAAAGCGTGTACACAGTGCACTGGGTTATGTATCGCCTTTTGAGTTTGAAGCAATGTACTATGATAAGATTAACCCGTTAGGTCAGGTGGCCTAACTTAAATAAAAAAGTCTCCGACAAACCCGGTACGGTTCAAAGTGACATATTCTCAAATACGGGTATCGGTTTATTTTGTTTAACGATAAAATTAACAACATAACCTTGATCTGTCTTCGTAAGTGTGTGGTTAGGAATGTAAGGATTAGTTTTCATGTTCTACCTTAATGGATGAATAATTTGTTCATAGGTCTAATAATTAGCTATCAAAATATGAAGTAAACTGATATCAATCTTATTTTACACCTTATAGTGAAAAGTGTAGCAAGTTGCTACACAGTCATATAACGTCTTTTCCAAATATTTCATTCAAACGTTTTCTATTTTCTTTTACAAAATTTGGATTATTTTTTAGTTTATATTTCATTTCTCGCTTAAATTCACTCATTGAACTGCCAGCTACAGCAAAATCCATTTGGAACATAATATCATTCACTATCACATTTGCTTGAGATTCAGTTAAGCACCCTTCTGTCTTAAACCACTTACTAAACTGTTTATAATTTGGGTCGTTTGCATAGATGTACCAAGACCTTACAGTCATATCGAACTTCGCACCTAATTCTTTAACAAGCGCATTATCATCAAAATTGACGTCTAAATAGATTTGAGTCTTATCATTAGTATTAGATGCAATGACTTCAGTGGCGTGCCTATTAAGAATTTTAAATCGAACTCCGACAATAGGTCGACCTTTCTTGATGGTATCGTATTGTAATTGAAGACTAGTCCTATCATTAATTTCTTCAATAATTTTGTCTAAAACGTATCGTCTAAAATCAACCCAACGATCATATTTTTTCTCCCCAATATCAATTAATGCTTTGATATTCTCCAGTGAAAGTTCAACCTCATAAGAATCTTGATTAGCATACTTAAATTCATTTTTGATAAAGTATGAATACAAACTCATACTGGTTACGGAGTCCAAAGCAAATAAATCTTTCAATTGATAAGTCGTAAAATTTCCATTTGCTAAACGAGTAAAATATGGCAGTACTTCACTGGTGAAACGTATCTGCAAAGCATTTTTAGCATCATCTTCCCAACGGAGTTCACGAATAATTGGAACTACTGAGTGTACTTTTTTAACTTTACGCTTATTATCATCCACGGGCTCTTCAATTACAAAATGAGCTACTCGTGATGATAATTCTTTATAAATACGATCAATAGCAACATTAATGGAATTCTTTTTGTCTAATCCTAATAATTCACCTAAATCATCTTTATGCAAATAAATATAAGTTTGCTCTGTAATTTCACGATCTTGATTATTCTTCTCACCATAATTTGCAACAGCCATTGCATAAAGTAGAGCTTTATACTCATTAGATGATAATTCAATGGGTCTAATCAGACGGTTACTTGTACTGACTACTCCATTATGTCGAATATTACCAATACAATAAGGTAGATGTTCTAATTCTTCTGGTTCGTTGTGATTACTCATAAGTGGAAAGATTAAAATATTTTCTATATGTTATACACAAAAGTGGAAGAAGATGCAAACCGCTCACTATTTTCACTTTCTTATATTAAGTTTACTCAGTTTATGACCATCAAACACCCTAAGAGTGGAAGAAGTGTCACTATAAAAGTGCAATTTAGATACTATTCAATCTTATGGTGGAATAAATATAGAATTAAACACTTATAAGTGACAATTCTTCCACCTTTGATAGTTCATCCTTGTCGATAAAGCAATTAACTTGAAAGTAGGACTAGCCTACAACATATCTAAAGTGGAATTACTCCATAAATATTCCACCACTCAAGTGACAAACCTTCCACCATTCAGATATTCTTGACTATCAAACATCATGTTATCAATTAAATTTTAAACAAATAGTTTATCCACAGAATCAAAAACATCTAATGACAAGCCTTCCACCTTTATTCTAAGATAAGCAAACTTATCAACACCATAAACAATTGAATTATAATATTTTAAACTAAAAAATCCACGTTAAAATAAATCATAATGACAAGTCTTCCACCATAGTGACAAGTCTTCCACTTATCAGTGACAGACCTTCCACTCATTAGTGACAAGCCTTCCACTTGTCAGTGACAGACCTTCCACTTATCAATGACAGACCTTCCACTTATTAGTGACATGTCTTCCACTTTAAAAATCATATCTATTTGTTTTTAAACAAATAAAATATGTCTAATTATAATTAACTAATTAACTAATTAATACTAATTAAAATTAGCTAGCTATATTTTTAAAAAAGTTAAATTTTTTTCCACTTCTTTTAAATTTAAAAATATGACAAAGGAACTGTAGCAAGTTGCTACAAATAACTTTATATTAAATGAAATCAAAGTAAATTCCTTAATACAAATATGTCAACTAAAATCATTGCTGTAGCTAATCATAAGGGTGGTTGCGGGAAAACAACTACCGTAGTACATCTTGCTTCAGAACTTGCTGAATTAGGAAATAAAGTCTTAGTCATTGATCTTGATCCACAAGCAAATGCAAGTTTACATATAGGATTAAGACACCCTAGCGAAGTTGAAACTACATCAGCTGAATTACTTATTGGTGATATAAGTCTATTATCGGAAGCATTAGAAGAAGAAACAAAATTTAAGAATGTTTCCTTAATATATGGCTCATTAACTCTTGGTAAAACTGAAGATCAATTGAAAGATGATGTACCAAGACCATCCGAGGAACTTTCAAATAAATTGGAAATTCTAGAAGGATTATATGACTACATTCTTATTGATTGCCCTCCGAGCTTAAAATTACTAACTAGCAATGCTTTAGCTGCTTCGACACATGTTATTGTCCCAATTGAATCTGGTTCACAATACGGTCTCTATGGTGTTACTGATTTAATTAATCATTTAAGTAAAATTAGAAGAGTTAACCCTAAATTAGAACTCTTAGGTGCTTTATTAATTAAACATGATGAGCGTCATAATGTATGTAAATTAATAAAAGATGAAGCTTTTAATCAAGTTGGAGAATTATTGCATACCACAATTCCAATGAGCACTAAGGTTAATCAAGCTGCAATTTTGCAACAACCTTTATTATCTGTTGATAAAAACTCAAAAGTTAGAAAAGCTTTTGAAAATTTAGCACAAGAAATTGTTCAACGTGTCGGATAATATAATTCTGGAAATACTATGGTAAGTAATAAAGAGCTATTGGCTAAACGTCTTCAGCAAAATACTCAAAAGCATCAAAATGCCCAAAAGGAGCATATAAAAGATGTCAAAGAGCTAAGACGTAATGTACAAATTACAGATATTCAAGCTAGTCCGAACCAGCCTCGAAAACTTTTTAATCAACAAGATATTGAAGATTTAGCAGCATCAATTGAGGAAATAGGGCTATTACAACCAATTGCGGTTCGTAGAATAAATGATAAATATGAGTTGATTGCTGGTGAAAGACGATTGAAAGCTCACCAATTTCTCAATAAGAACACCATTGAAGTAATCATTATTGATGCATCAGATGAAGAAGTTGCTTTATTAACATTAGCTGAAAATTTAAAGCGAGAAGACCTGACAGATTATGAAATATATGTTGGATTAACTTCTTTGGATGAAAAATTAAAAAAAAATAAGCAGAAGTTAGCAAAGTCATTAGGTATGAATCGTGAAGATATGTATAAATATTTATCTTTTGAAAAATTACCTGGAGAGTTAATTGAAGATTTGGAAAAACAGCCGTCATTATTAGCACGGACTGCTGCTACAGCAGTGAAAAAGTTTCTATCAGATCATGAAGAAAACCATGAATATGCTAAAGAAGCATTATTCGAAGCCTGGTCATATCTGCTTAAAAAAGAAGTTGAACAGACAAAATTGGCATCACTAGCTGAAAAAATCTTTAAGTCAAGAGAAACGAAAGATGTTATTCAAACTTCAATTGTACATAAAATTGAATATGATGGGAAAGTTGCTGGTAATATCAAATTTGACCATAATACATTAAAGGTATCTTTGAAAATCGGACAATTTGATGATCAAAATTTACAAGAATTAGAAACGTTCCTAAAACGAATGTTAGAAAAATATAATAAAAAATAGTGTAGCAATTTGCTACACTATTTTTTTGTAATTGGGAAAAATTATATAGGTTTTTAGCCCAGATTTTAATGGTGCAATATTCTCAGATAAATGGAAGGAAGCACTATGGGACAAGTTCTACACAGCAGCGCCACAACGACACAGGCAGTGCGTCGAGCAATACAAAATAGTCAAGAGAGCTTAAGAACGCTAGCCAAGCGTTACGGCATCAATCAAAAGACCGTCGCAAAATGGAAGAAACGTACTTCAGTAGATGATCTTACAACCGGCCCAAAGAATCCTCGCTCAAGCGTGTTATCGCCTGAAGATGAGGCGGCAATTGTTGCTTTTCGAAAACGCACTTTATTGCCGCTAGACGATTGCCTTTATGCATTGCAGCCGAGTATTCCTTATCTGACACGCTCGTCGTTACACCGCTGCTTGCAGCGGCATGGTATTTCACGAATGCCTGAGGTACAAGGTGATCGCCGTTGTCAAGAAGCGCTTCAAGAGCTACCCTATTGGTTACTTTCATATCGACATCGCTGAGATGCAAACAGCACAGGGTAAGCTTTATCTCTTCGTTGCCATTGATCGCATTTCCAAGTTCGCGTTCACTGAATTGCATACTAAAGCCAGTAAGATGGCAGCCGCGGAGTTCCTACGCAATCTGATTAAGGCTGTGCCCTATAGAATCCATACGGTGCTAACAGATAACGGCATCCAGTTCACGAACCGCACCTGTGATCGCTACGCCTCTGAGCACATCTTTGATCGGGTTTGTACTGAATGTGGCATTGAACATCGTCTTACCAAGGTTAAGCATCCATGGACCAATGGACAGGTCGAGAGGATGAACCGAACGATTAAAGAAGCTACTGTCAAACGGTTCCATTACGACGATCACACTCAGCTATGCATTCACCTTGCTGATTTTATTGCTGCATATAACTTCGGCCGTAGACTCAAAACACTCAGGGGCCTGACTCCCTACGAATTCATCTGCAAACAGTGGACAGATGAACCTGAACTTTTTAAGATTGATCCGATCCATCAAATGCCGGGACTAAACACTTTTCATCAAACTGAGTGATAGTAGTTTTGTCGTGGGGGGGGATGATGCTAATTTACAGCAGCTTGCTCAGCAACTCGAATTGCGAGGAACACGTTTTGTTAAACGCTTGAATGTTACTATTGCATCGCATACCGTATGTATGGATGCTGCAGTTCAGCCGTATCGGCAAGTTTTACAGCAGCAAGATTTTGCTCGTTTATGCACGGCCATGATTAGTGGTTCGGGTGGACATAAGTTTTTTAAGACCACAGATGCAGTGAACGCGCTAATTCACCAAATGAATCATGCGATTAATTGGGATGCCTGTTTAAGTGCAATACAAGAAAATCAGCCTGATTTTGTCTTAGAAATTGGGCCGGGCAATGCCTTAAGTAAAATGCTCTTGGAACGTAGTCCAAATTGTATTGTACGTGCGGTGGATGATTTTAAAAGTTGGTCTGGGTTGAAGGCATGGTTAGAAAAACAGAACTTTGCATGAATTTGATAATGCGTATCAAGGATTCAAAAATTAGCGGTACTTGAATATTAGGAATAACATTCAAATACCGCACAATTTTTCGATGTATGCACAACATTTATACGCTAACGATATGATGTCATGCTTTTTATGTATTTGGGTTTAACGCATAAACATAAGCCTGTTGTATTTGCCCATTTTCTAAAGTGACTTCAGTTAAAACACGCTGATATTCACTTCCTTCAAACTCATCTAAGCTGTTCCACAGCGTATCTAATTGCTCTGAACTAAATATATCTCCATCAACAGTTTGTCCATCTGGACTCAGCATCAGCCCAGGAAAGCCAAGCTCGGCCCCCCAACCGGCTTCTTTAAGCAAACCTTTCACAGAGCCTTTGCGCCATGTACCGCCAATCACTTCTAAAATATGAGCATTGGGTTTATTGGGGCCTAAGGTGCCGTAGACAAATAAGTGTTGTTGCATGATGTAAATATTCCTAATGGGTAACAGATGGAGAATGAAGCGGTTTTATTGAAAAAATAACGATGAGTGCAATTAGAATCAGAAAAATATTTAATATAACGATGCCATTCCAGCCATGGCTTTGCCAGATATTTCCACCATAGGCACCCACAATGCTTGAACCCAAATAATAAAAAAGCAGATATAAAGAAGTAGCATGACCTTTGTTGGATGTTGCGAGCTCTCCAACACGACTGCTGGCAATGGCATGGGCAATGAAAAAGCCAGTGGTCACACAGCCAATCCCGAGAATAATTAAAAACAACGAGGCAGAAAGAGTGAGTAGCACGCCTAAGAGCATGCACAAAAAGCCCAAAATCATTACCTGCTTTTTGCCTATTCGGTCTGCAATATTGCCTGCAATCGAAGAGGAAATAATACCTAAACTATAAGATAAAAAAATGAGGCTAATCTGGGTTTGGCTTAAATGATACGGTGCTGCAAACAGTCTGAAGGTCACATAATTAAACAGCGTGACAAATACACTGGTGAGTAAAAAGCCAATCCCATAGATTTTTAACAGCCGTGTATGACTTAAGTGTGCATACCATGCATGTAGATGGAACTTAAAAGAGATACCTTGTTGGGCAATGAAATTTCGTGAATTGGGTAAGAGTTTCAAAAAACCTAATGCACAGAACAGACAGATGCCGCCGAGAATCGCCATGGAGATACGCCATGAGAAAAACTCGGTCAAAATACCCATGCCAACACGTCCCATCATGCCGCCAAATGCTGTACCTGCAATATACAGCCCCATGGTTTTACTTAAATTTTTAGGACTAATTTCTTCTGCAATCCAAGCCATTGCAACAGCGGGAACTCCACCTAGAACAAAACCCTCTAAGCTTCTTGAAAGCATGAGAACATGCCAACTCGGTGAAACCGCGCATACCACATTGAGTATAGAAGCCAAAAGCATAGAGAAAAACATGAGGCCTTTTCTGCCCAATGTTTGTGAAAAGGCACTGGATAGCACGATCGACATAGCCAAAAAGCCTGTGGTTAAGGACAGTGCTAGAGCACTTGCACTGGGTGCAATATGGAAACTCTGACTTAAGTTCGGTAGTAAGGGTTGTACGCAATAGATCAGTGAAAAACTGGCAAAGCCCAACAAAAACAGCGCCATGCCCGCTCTTTTATACTCAACTGTACCTTGGCTGATGGTCTGCGGAATCGGCTGTTGAGGGGTAGACCAATCTTCTTCTAATGAAGAGCTCAGTTTCATGACTTGGCGGATTTAAAATGGAGAGAAGCTGTATTTTAAGAACTACATGCATATATGTATAATATATATAACTCAATAATGGTATAGCTTTAATATATGGAGCTGCGCAATATTCAATATTTTATTGCTATCGCGGAAGAGCAAAGTTTCTCTAAAGCGGCCTTACGTCTCGGCATAAGTCAGCCGCCGTTGAGTATGCAAATTAAAAAATTGGAAAGGGAAATTGGCGTTGAACTTTTTTATCGATACTCTCATGGTGTAGCTCTGACACCAGCAGGGGAAACTTTTCTTAAAATGGTTTTGCCTGTTCAGAACCAACTAAAAAATGCGGTGAAATTGACCCAAAGTACGGCAAATGGCGAATTGGGAGAACTACGCCTCGGCTTTACAGGCACCTCAATTCTAAACTCTTTGATTCCAACTGCCATTCAAGCATTTCAACAGCAATACCCTCAGGTGAATTTGGCATTAAAAGAAGCCAATTCTTTAATTTTAATTGAAAGTTTATTGAATAATGAATTAGACATTGCAATTGTACGACCACCTGCACAGTATCCTAAAGCCATTACGATTCGTAATTTGATCGATGAAAAATTGATTGCTGCCTTACCGATTCAATATCCCACAGAAGATGAGGTAGTAGATTTGGCAGAATTTAAGCATGAAAGCTTTATTGTCTCACCACCAGAGGTGAGTGCAGGGCTGTATGCCGCGATTTTAAATAGCTGCCAACAGCATGGCTTCACGCCTAAAATTGGACAGCAAGCCCCTCAGATTGTTTCAATTTTATCGTTGGTTGCGGCGAATTTGGGCATTTCTTTGGTGCCTGAATCTACCCAACAGCTCAAAATTGAAGGGATTAAATATAAATACCTGAAGAATAAGACCGCGACAATTGGACTCGGTATTGCGTTTAAGGCGGATTTGCATAGCCAACCTGCAATCAACTTTTCCAGTTTATTGAATAGTATTGTGAGGCAGCATCATCATTTAAAAGGTTCACTGTAATTCACTCTATGTCATTTTAAATATGAATTGTCAGCACGTCACTCACTGAGTCAAATAGCCATTTAAATAAGATCAGAAAGTCAGTTCTCGATTCAGCACCAAAGCATGTCTAGACGGCTAAATTTAAGTAATCTAGAGGAAAATATGCATAAAAAATGCCTATGTTGCAAGTTTACGATTCTTTTTAAAGCTGCGTAATCCTTCAAGCATGAGGGTAAAAACTGCGAGCCAAATGGCGATATAGGTTGGCCATTCTGCTGAAGTAATGCTTTCCCCTAAGGCGATTGAAACGGCCACTAACAGTATTGGTTCAACATAAACCAACAGTCCAAACAGGCTTAAGTTTAAATGCAGGGCAGACAAGGACTGAAATGCTAAAGCCGACGCACTAATAACACTAAATATAAAAAAAGTGGAAGAATAATTTACTAAGTTATTGTTTTTATGTTTATGCTTGTTTTATATGTGTATGAGAATAACTTCTGATTACTAGTTTTTACCTGAAATATACCGATTGAAAGATTCTGATATGTGCTGAAAAAACAGGAGGTTTTAAATTGGTAAACTATACATACTCATCATGATTTTAAGCAGCCATTGAAGAAGAAGTTGATCAAGGTATTGGAGAATCCTCGCATTCCCAAAAACAAGCTGTCAGGACATCCTAATCGCTACAAGATCAAAATTCGCAGCATTAGTTATCGTTTGGTTTATGAAGTCATTGATGATGAAGTAGTTGTCCTCGTGATTGCTGTAGGCAGACGTGAAAACAATGCTGTCTATGATGATGCCAACTCTCGTCATTCATAAATGATGTAATGCCCATAAGCTGATAGTGTCTATGAAAACACTCAAAGTAGGTAAGTTTCAGTAACATACTCATCTTATTCGGTAACGACAGTCAGTTTCCTGTCCGAGCTGAACCTAGTAAGTGAACCGTACCGGGTTTGTCGGAGACCATTTTTCTTGAGAGAATGTCCCAATGACAAAACCAAAATATACTCCTGAAATCAGAGACAGAGCGGTTCAATTATTGATTGAATCCGAAAAAGATTATCCTTCTACTTGGGCTGCAATCACAGCAATTGCACCTAAAATTGGTTGTACCCCTGAAACACTACGTTCCTGGCATCAAAAATATTTGGATCAACAAAATCCAGTTAAAGTACAGCAGCTTTCAGATCAAGAACGTATTAAACAGCTCGAACGTGAAAATAAAGAGCTGCAACGTGCCAATGAAATTCTACGCAAAGCAGCCGCTTTTTTCGCCCAGGCGGAGCTCGACCGCCCACACAAATAATGATGGATTTTATCCATAATAATAAAGAGCCGTACGGAGTCGAGGCGATTTGTAGGATTTTACCTATCGCACCTTCAACTTATTACCGGACTCTAGATCTCTGCGATGAGAAGCATTGCTTCGCAAGGGAACATCGAGCGAAACGAGATCTACATGATCAACATCATGCTGAACAGATTAAACGTATTTGGAAAGAAAGTTCAGGTCGTTATGGTGTGCGCAAAGTCTGGCAAAAACTAAGACACGAAGGCTATGTTATTGCACGTTGTACAGTTGCTCGATTGATGCAACAGCTAGGTATACAAGGTGTTTGGCGTGGTAAGAATAAACAAACAACGCGTAGCCGAGATGATCAAAAATCAGCAGATGATTTAGTAAAACGCAATTTTAAAGCTGATCATCCTGATCACTTGTGGGTGGCCGACTTCACGTATATTCAAACCAATTCAGGCTGGGTCTATACCGCATTTATTATTGATGTGTTCTCACGAGCAATTGTTGGATGGAAAGTATCAACACGGATGAATACCGACATGGTGCTCGCTGCACTTGAGCAGGCATTGCATGATCGAGGAATGCCAAATAACGTGATTCATCATAGTGACAGAGGCGTACAGTATCTTTCAATTCGCTATACCAACCGTTTAGAAGCAGCGAATTTACGAGCATCAGTCGGCACTACGGGGGATTCATACGATAATGCATTGGCTGAAACAGTGAATGGGTTGTACAAAACAGAGGTGATTGAATATTTAAAAGCAGATTGGCGTGGTTTGGGTGATATACAACTTGCCACATTAAATTTGGTAGATTGGTTCAATAAAGAACGTATACATAGTTCACATAGGTTATGTATCACCTTTTGATTTTGAAGCGATGTACTATGATAAAATTAACCCGTTAGGTCAGGTGGCCTAACTTAAACAAAAAGTCTCCGACAAACCCGGTACGGTTCATTTTATATACTCTAGGACTTACGCACTATCATTTATAGATTCTCTGGGCTTTGTTGCACAAAGATTTGAAAGGCAAAGTACCCCTAATTGAGCCAAATTTCCTGATCCACCTCTCTTTTAGAAAAACGTATCTGCCGATACATTAAACCGCTCAGACAATGCCTTAATATGACGAATATTCAGTTGGCGTTTACCACTTAAAATCTCAGAAATCACTGATGGTGTTGCAACCTCTGTTAAGTCAGACTGACCTAAACCATGTTGCTCCATCAAAAAAGCCAAAGCAGCACGACCGTCCCCTTTAGGCATAGGAAGATGCTCATTTTCATAATCAGAAACCAAATCACCAAGCTGATGAGTAAGCCCCATTAAAGGATGGGACTCGTCATCACCAACAGTATCTAAAAGTTCATCTAAAGCTTCAACAAGTGTATGAAAGTCGTCTTCATTTTCTGGCTTGCTGAGCAATGGTGCAACGTAGTGCCAGTGGTCTACGGCCTGTTTAATCATCGCGTTCATACTAACCTTCCTTCCAATGACCTTTGTCATATTCTTTATGGTACAAGACATCACGGATATACACACGTTTTGCTTGATACATCACGACTGCAATAAGTCGGATCTTGTTCCCGCCAATATCGAATACATGGAACTTTCCAACTTTATCGACCTCTGGAAAGAGATGTTTCATCTCAGCAAAATCTTTCGGATCGTTTGCCTTTATGGTTCGATACCAACCATCTAATGCCGTTTCAGCCTGTGGCCACTTTTGCATTGCTTCTATAATTCGAGTGTGGGTGATCACATGCATAACATTTTATCGCATTTTGCAATATTGAATGGCTAGGATGAATAAAGCGCCACACGGAGCTTTATTCATTATCAAAATGCACTTAATCTGATGATCTTAAAAAATAAACCTTTTAGCATTTCATGCGCAATAAGGCTGATACCATTAGCACAACAAAAATGAGTTCCACTCTAGTTAACATCTTAGTTCCATTTACTTTTCACTTAATTTATATAGCCGTTAAGTCGCAGCATCAATGACATAACATGACATGGAAAATAATCAAAAAAGATAGAATCTAGATTTTTGTTACATTTACTATCCGCATACTTTAACAGCAGCTTTGAGTGTTTCACTTAACCTTTAAATTTTTTTAAAATTAAATATATTTACATATACGTTCTAAAATTTGATAGAATTTAGTAAAACTTTAGATTCTAAGTGTAAATAATGAGAAGCGCTAATATTCGACGTGATGGCTACTTAAAATTTCTGAATACATGGCAAGACCGTGATGTCATTAAAGTACTTTCAGGTGTGCGTCGCTCTGGAAAATCCACCTTATTGGCGATGTTTCAACAAGACCTAAAAGCACAGGGTGTACAAGCCGAAAACATCATTACCATCAACTTCGAATTTATGGAATTTGAAGAACTCACCGATTACCGTAAACTACATGATTATGTATTGTCCAAAGTTGATAAAAGTAAAAAAAACTATGTTTTTTTAGATGAAATACAACATGTTACAAATTTTGAGAAAGTAGTCGACTCTTTATATGTTCGGGATTATATCGATTTATATATTACAGGCTCAAATGCATTCTTTCTAAGTGGAGAACTTGCGACTTTACTTACAGGACGCTATATCGAGCAACATGTTCTACCTCTGTCATTCCAAGAATTTAAACAGTGGCATATTGAAAATAATCCGATCATCCAACAATTATCCAATCGTGATTTGTATGCCATGTATACGCGCAGTAGTTTCCCTTATACGCTTGCCATGACTAGCCAGCAGGAAACTTATGATTACTTGCAAGCGGTCTATGCCAGTGTAATGTTTAAAGATGTTATTCCCCGTTTGAATACTGCCGATATTAACTCTCTCGAGCGTGTCGCAAGATATTTGGCAAGCGTGACAGGCTCACCTATTTCCATCAATAAAATTAAAAATACCTTTGTTTCAAGTGGGGTTAAGATTTCATTTGAAACAGTAAAACGCTATATTCAGGGCTTACAGGACAGTTTGTTATTTTATAGTGCCGCACAGTTTAAAGTACGCGGGCGTGAGTTATTACAATCCTCTGAAAAATACTATTTAGTTGATGTCGGATTGCGCCGGATTATGTTGCCTGATGCTAATGCTGATCAAGGTCATATCTTAGAAAATGTGATTTATCTTGAGCTTGTCAGACGAGGTTATACGGTCTATGTAGGGCGGGTTGATGAATATGAAATTGATTTTGTTGCTCTCGATACTTTACAAAATTTAACTTATTATCAGGTGGCATTAGAAACGCTCAGTGAGGAGACACTCACCCGAGAGTTACGTCCATTACAGAAAATTTCTGATTCATATCCTAAGTATTTACTTACCTTAGACACGATCGGGACTGAAGCCAATTATAATGGTATTGTAAAAATGAACGCTCTCGATTGGTTGCTGTCTGAAAATAAGTAAAGTGGAGTGTAGGCATCGACAATCCAATTTCTCGATCAAAGCCCAAGGCCTTTTCAGCATTAACCAAAAATTTGCTTAAGCATAATTTTCTAGTGGGTAATCATAACTTTTGCCCCATTTGTGATGGATTAATCTATCTCGATTCTACTGAATCGGATCATAGGATTGCCAAAGCCGCAGGTGGGCAAGGTGTGCTAGAAAATGGTCTGCTGGTTCATCTGCTCTGTAATAGAAGAAAATCAGATCTCAGCTTAGAGGAGACTAGAGCGGATTTGTTTGACGAGCTTTTGTACTCATCTATCAGCAAGATATGGCTTTGGTCTGGCTGATTTACCGTTATTTAAAACCTACTTAAACCTACTTACGTGGGTTTAATGTTTAATTCCTACTTCATCATCAAGAACCAATTGCTATTGCGCTTGGGATTACCTCAATTCCATAGGCTGTCACGGTGTAACTCACCGCCATTGGTGGCTTATGTAGCCACCAATTCTTTATCTGCATGTTTTAGAATATTGATGGCAGCATTAATATCCCTGTGATGCAGGGTGTTACATGAACATCGCCACTCACGCATTGCAAGTGTCAGGTTTTGGTTTAATTCACCACAATTCGAACACATCTTGCTGCTTGGAAAGAATCGTCCAACAGAAAGTATTGATTTGCCATGCTGTTTAGCCTTGTAAATCAACTGTCGCTTGAACTCATAAAAGCCCATATCCGATATGGCTCTTGAGAGCTTACGGTTTTGTACCATACCTTTCACATTTAAATCCTCAATCGCAATCAGATCGAATCGCTTAACTAAATCAGATGTGACTTGATGAAGATTGTTTTTTCTCAAGCATGATATTTTGTAGTGCAAACGAGAGAGCTTGGTTTTCGCTTTTTCTCTGTTTTGACTACCTTTCTTTTTACGGCTAAAAGACTTAGCAAGTCGTCTTAACTTGGCAAGCTGTTTCTTTAGTGGCGCACTTGATGGAACAACCTCGCCATTAGATAAAGTGGCAAGACTGGAAACACCTAAATCAATACCAACAGATAAACCTGTTTTGGGGTGAAGTTTCTCAGGCTGATTTAATTCAACAGCAATCGAAGCAAACCACTTACCACCCTGTTTAAATATTTTCGCTGATAATATTTTTCCTTGATAACGCAAATCCTCAGTCATTTTTACCCAACCCAAGTTTGGGATACTAATTTTTCTATCTTTAATGCTGAATTGGTCATTTGATAATGAGAAGCGATCATCTACGCCTTTTTTTCTAGGCTTTGGATATTTGGATTGACCATTAAAAAAACGATCAAATGAACTACCCAATTGCTTAATCGCAAGTTGTGGCGCACATTTGGTCACTTTAAGCATGAAAGGGTATTTCTCACGCTTGAACGAGTTTAAGTGCTTTCTTATTTTAGCTTCGGATGGTTTATTTAGAAGTTTTTTATCCACCTGAACGCCATAATAGTCACACTGATCTCTATATTCCTTATCTGCTTTATATTGACGTTGCCATTCTTTTAAAGCCCAATTATACGACAAACGAGCAACACCACTCGCTTGAGCGAAATGACTTGCTTGCTTATTATTTGGCAGTAATTGGATTACATGCCCTCGTATGAATCGGCTCATAGTGCGTCTTTGACTGCCTGTATTAACTTTTGGTTTTTCTTACTACGACTACCATATAATCTTGCCGAAAACACTGTAATGATTTCCAAAACATCTTGAGCAAGTTCTTCCTCAAAAGACAAATTTTCACCCTTATTAAGAATGACGATCTCCAC
This sequence comes from Acinetobacter sp. 802_lipA, assembly GCF_058242885.1. Taxonomy (NCBI): domain Bacteria; kingdom Pseudomonadati; phylum Pseudomonadota; class Gammaproteobacteria; order Moraxellales; family Moraxellaceae; genus Acinetobacter; species Acinetobacter sp. 802_lipA. Next base: position 165,908 of record NZ_JBZAYP010000002.1, on the reverse strand, counting down.
GCTTTTAGCTTCACATAAGGCAAAAACCAACTCAGCACCAAACCGCAATAAGCGATCTTTATGCGTTAAAACCAAACGTCCGATTTCATCATTCATGATTGCTTCTAGCAGCTTATTTAAGCCTTTTTTTCTATAGTTCATACCCGAACCAAGATCGGAGATTAATTCAAACGTCCAACCTTGATTTGCACAGTACATTTCAAGAACTTGTTGCTGTCGAATTAAATCTTCTTTTTGGTCATGACTCGATACCCTTGCGTATGCAATGGTTTTCCTTTGAAGTTGACTATCGGGCTTGTGTATTTGCTCAGGCGTGATCTTACTCAGATCATATCGTCTATGATTTTTAGGGGTTCGATCTGCAACCAAAGTGCCTTCTTCATCCCAACGCCTTAATGTTTGAATGGAAACACCTAATGTTTTAGCTGCAACGCTAATGCTTACATATTTACTCATGTTGTATATAATAGTATAGAAATAAGTAGATTTCAATTAGCAGTTACAAACCCTAACCAGCCTTGCAAGTCATGGTTAGTCAATACTCTTGTTCTTAACCTGAACATAACGCCTAAACGATCCGATTCTATAAAGTTGGATCGTTGATTAAGCCGTTTTTAAGGACTGATTTCTATATATACAGGGGGCAGTCCTTTTAATATCACTTTGATTCATCGTATTGAAATATTGATGTTACAAAATAGTACTATTCATGTGATTGATTTAAATCAAATAGGGGATTGCAAAATGAAAAGTTTACTAACAACATTACAAGGCTTATTAGTACGTGAGCCGTCAGATTTAACCTCACAAACAATTGCTAAAATGGATTTAACCATTCATCGCCAATACCAAGATCAACAGGTGATACTATTACGTACTGACTATTTAGAATAGTCTGAATAATTAAAAAAAACACACAAAATAATGAAGCTATAAAAAAGCTCCTTTAAAAAACCGCAATTCATTAAAACTACAACAAAACTTACTTTTAAGCTGTGCGATCAGCAATATGCTGTGAGCCACAGTCGCTGATTTAAATAACAGATAGAGTAGTAGCGAGAATCGCGCTGTAGTTTCTGAAGGATCTTAATATCCTTAGTTTGCCCACTCACCCATGTGGGCATTTTTTTTTGATCAAAATACAATGTTGTTTTTGCTAAAAAATGACGGCACCCACAATAAAACACAATATTCCAAAAATAATCCAAGGCCAGATCTTTGTCTTCGGTTGTTCTAAATTCTGAGGATTATATTCCGTGTGTTCTAGCGATGTCGGTTGTGGAACACGGGTCTTTTTAGAGTAAGGCTGGTGTTTAGAGTAAGATAGTCCCGTACCTGGAATACCGACACTGGTTCGAGTCCCTTTTTTCCCAATATTTAGAGAAGCACCGGGTTTGCCAATGCTGGCACTGCTGATGCCTTTATGGGTCAGATTAATTTTAAAACCCGGGAATAATTTAATACTTTTACGAAATCTAAAACCCATATTGCTCTCATTCTAAAATTTAGCTCAATTTACGCTCTACACCAGGATCCATGATCTGCTAGAGATCTTACTTTGACAGCTATCATCACGATATTAGGGTCTGTTGACATTTACTGTTCATAATTAACCCTATAAAGGTAGCCATAAAAATATACAGGCTAAAGCAACAGAACTTTGATAATTTCTTTTGAGCTTGTCATATCGAGTAGCTATTCCTCTAAATTGCTTTAATCTACAAAACATATTTTCAACTAAATGCCTGATTTTATATAAATACCAGTCCATATGGTCATTGTTCGATTGGCTATTTGTTTTCTTTGGTATATTCGCTTTAGTCCCTGTTTTCCTGATCTGTTCACGCAGTGGTTCTGAATCATAGCCTTTATCTGCACATACCACTTTTGTCTCTTTTAAATCTAATGTTGATATTAAATCAGGTGCAACTTTAACATCATGTGTGGTTCCATCGGTAATCATGAAATCAATAGGATTGCCATGTGCATCAACAATCAAATGTATTTTTGAGGAGTTTCCTCCTACACTTTTAGAAATAGATTGATTCGCTATGCCGGCAGAATGTTGATGAGCACGTACATGAGAGCCATCAATAAAAATCCACTCCATATCGGGGCATGAGGCTAATAATTTGAATAATCTAAGTAACTTACCGCTGCTTGACCAACGATTAAAACGTTTGAAAATAGAGTTTGAATGACCAAAACAACAAGGAATATCTCGCCACGGACAGCCTGTTCTAATTCTATAGAGAATAGCTTCAATAAAATTGCGTAAATTTGAGTTGTGGTGAATGGATAAATTACGCAGAATAACTTTCAACTTTTGCCAGTGTTGATCTGTCAGCATGGTACGAGGCATAGCGAATAGTAAAATTGGGTTTGGCGATTTGATTTTACTACTTCGCTATTTTTTTAAGCTAAAAGTGTCAACACACCCTAGTATATTTTTTATCTGGTGATTGCAATACTACCTTAAAATACCGTCAAAAATCTTTACTGTATATTTGCTGTAGGGTAATCTTAAAACTGCTATTTATTGACTGATTGGTATATGACGACAGATAAGCATGAAGTCCTGCTACGAATGCGAGCGATCGAACTGCTTGCTTACTGGGAGGGTCGTTTGGTCACCAATCGTTTAATGAGCTGGTTTGGGCTCAGTCGACAGCAGGCTTCTACTGATATCAAACGCTATAATACGCTGTATAACCCCGATGCCTTGATTCATGATCCATCAGTAAAAGGCTATGTGCCTAAAGCCAGTTTTCAACCGGTACTGACTACAGCGCATATCAATGAGTATCTCAACATGCTTTCGGGCTTGGTCAGTGAATCACATGCCCTGATTGCGACACCAGAACCGAATCTTGCAGCAGTTCAATTACCTGATCGCAGTGTACGTCCTGAAGTGATTCGGGAAGTTTTGCGTGCCTGCCGAAACCAAAACACTTTAAAAATGATTTATGCCTCGATGCAGAATCCGCAGTGGCATGAGCGCATCATTTCCCCACACACCCTGGTGTATACCGGTTTTCGCTGGCATGTTCGTGCCTATTGCCATCAGAGCAAGCAGTTTAAGGACTTTTTACTCTCCAGGATTGATCGCACACCTGTTGTGGTGGCGATTGAGTCAGTAGACCCTGCTCAGGATCAGCAATGGCATGAAGAAATTGTACTGACGCTGATCCCTAATCCAAAATTGAACTCATCACAACAAGCGCTGGTCGAAAAAGACTTCGGCATGCCTGATGGCAGATTACAGATTCCGGTGAAAAAAGCCCTGGCTCACTATACTTTGCAGCGATATCAGGCCGCGATCACGCTGGCTGAGGCGGATGATGCCTTGAAATATCCCTTGGTACTACAACGCTCAGATATCGAAAAGCTGTCGTCTTACCTGTTTGATCAGGCCTCATAGGAGATTGGCCATGTTAGAACAATTTCATTATGACAGTGACCTGATTGGTGGCTCCCTGATGGTGCGTGAAAGCCGGCTGATCGCGGATCTGTTATTACGAGAAGCGACTCCAGAACAATGGCATCAGGCAATTCAGATTGACAATATTCTGCAAAAAAGAACGCCTGCTTCAGCCCAACGTAACGCCACTGCCATTCGTAAGCGTCTTGAGCGCTTAGAGCCTGATTTCTGGAAAGCTTTGCGTGATGGGGATGATGAGCTGGCGACCCAGGTGGCTTTTTGTGGGGCACTGGAACGCAACCTGTTGCTGCTTGAGTTTATGGAAACGGTGATGAGGGATGCCTATATCTCCCAGGCGCAATACTTGGACAGTTATATCTGGTCAGACTTTCTGGATGAGCGCTCACAACGCGATCCGGATATCTGCGAATGGAAAGAGTCCAGCAAGAAAAAAATGGGGCAGGTGGTGTTTCGCATGCTGGCAGAAGCCGGTTACTTAAAAAGTACCCGTAAGCTGGAGTTGCAGCGCGTGATCGTCAGAGCAGAACTGCGTAGCCTGTTGGAAGAACATTATAAACAACGCATTAAAAGATCTATGGAAGTGTCGGTATGGACGCGTTAGTTGTAGAGGGGCAGCAATGAGTCAAACAATACATGAGCGTCTGAACCAGATTCCAGAGCGAATTCTTTCCACTGAGTTTCTCACTGGACAAGGATTGGGCAATGAAATTGGCTTCTGGATTTTTGATTATGCACCTGAAGATGAGTTGAAAGTGCGCGAATATCTGCATTTTCTAGACGGGATGCTGGAGAAAAAACACAGTCAGCTGAAGGTGGTGAATATCAACCTGCTGCAAGCAGTGGTGGATTACCTGGCTGAGCGTAACTTCATCGATAAAGCCATTCAAATGCAAAAAGCCAAAGGCGATGAAGCGCTGCTCAAAGCCTTAAAGGGCCCACTGCATATGGATAAGTTCGCGCCTTATCTGGTGAGTAAATATGCCACCAATGCGCAAGATATAGTGTTGATGACCGGGGTGGGGTCGGTTTGGCCACTATTACGTGCACATCATTTGTTAAACAGTTTGCATTCCTTGCTGGGGCATAAACCAGTCGTATTGTTTTATCCGGGGTATTACGACGGTCAGGCCATGAGTTTATTTGGAAAAATTCCAAGCAATAATTACTACAGAGCCTTCAGATTAGTGCCATAAGCACGACAAATAGCCATAAAAATTCGGGGAATTGATTGAGATGAATATTAAAGAACTTTTTTACAAGCCATTAGATCGTGCAATTAACGGGGTGGTGAAGGCAGATCAGGATGATAATGCCACGGTTTACCAGGAGCTGGATGAGTACGTGGTCACCAATGAGCTGGAAAAGCATTTTCGGGACTTTTTCCAGTCCTATGGTACAGACCTCAGCGACCCTTCGATTGCCAATCGTGTCGGCGTGTGGATTTCTGGCTTCTTTGGTTCAGGTAAATCGCATTTTCTGAAAACCTTGTCCTATATTCTGGCCAATAAAGTGGCAAGCGATGCTGAAGGTAAGGAACGTAGCGCAGCCGAGTTCTTTGATGAATCTAAAATCCGTGATGCGTTTATCCGTGCCGATATTGGCAAGGCCGTCAGCCATCATGCCGATGTCATCCTGTTTAACATCGACAGTAAAGCCAGTTCCAATGACGATGGCAATCCGATTCTGAATGTGTTTTTACGCGTGTTTAACGAGTATCAGGGTTTTAGTGCTGACCATCCACATATTGCCCATATGGAACGTCACCTGAGCCAGAAAGGGGTGTATGAGCGCTTTAAACAAGCCTTTGAAGAATCCAGCGGCATGTCATGGTTGGAAGAACGTGATGGCTATCAGTTCTATCAGGATGATGTCGAAACCGCGATTTCCCAAGCCCTCAACTTATCTGCTGAAGCTGCGCATAAATGGTTTGAGGATTCTGAGCAGACTTTTAGTGTTTCGGTTGAAAACTTCTGTCAGTGGGTGAAAGAATACCTGGACAGCAAAGGACCCCAGCAACGCATGTTGTTCTTGGTCGATGAAGTGGGGCAGTTTATTGGCAGCGATACCCGCTTGATGCTGACATTGCAAACCATTACTGAAAACCTGGGTACGATCTGTAAAGGCCGTGCTTGGATTATCGTGACCTCACAGGCAGACATCGATGCTGTTTTAGGTGAGATGTCTTCTTCCAAAGCCAATGACTTCTCCAAGATTGCTGGGCGTTTTAAAACCCGTTTATCACTGTCCAGTTCCAATACCGATGAAGTCATCCAGAAACGTTTATTACGTAAAACCCCAGAAGCAGAAGCATTGCTCAGATCGGTGTTTGAGCAAAAGGGCGATATCTTAAAAAATCAGATTACCTTTGACCGTTCAGGCCCAACCCTCAAGAACTATGAGGGGCCAGATAGCTTTATTCATAACTATCCTTTTGCGCCGTACCATTTCCAGCTGGTACAAAAAGTATTTGAAGAAATCCGTAAAGTCGGTGCGACTGGTGCACATCTGGCCTATGGTGAACGATCTATGCTAGATGCATTCCAGATGGCCGCGAATGCGATTGCCACAGATGAAGTCGGTGCCCTGGTTCCTTTCCACCGCTTCTATACTTCAGTCGAAGGCTTCCTGGATACAGCAGTGAAGCGTACCATCGACCAGGCAGGGCAGAATAAGACCCTGGATGGTTTTGATGTGCAGATGCTGCGTACCCTGTTCATGATCCGCTATGTCGATATCATCAAAGGTACGCTAGATAACCTGGTGACTTTGTCGATTGAGAAAATTGATGAAGATAAGCTGGCATTGCGTAAGCGGATTGAAGAGAGCCTGCAGCGTCTGGAAAAAGAGAGCCTGATTACGAGGAATGGCGATGAGTTCCTGTTCCTGACCAATGAAGAGCGGGATATCACCCGCAAAATTAAAGCCACTGACTTAGCAGCTTCAGAAGAAAATAAAGAGTTAGCCAATCTGATCTTTAAAGATTTACTGCGCGATCAGAACAAATACCGCCATCAAGCCAACAAGATGGACTATCAGATTGGTCGTTTCCTAGATAGCCATAGCCTGGATGGCAAGTATGAGAGCGATTTGAAAGTTGAAATCATTTCTCCGCTGGATACGGAATACAACCTCTACACTGAAGCTTACTGTATTGGTAAAAGTACTCAGGCCGAAGGACAAGTGCTGTTTAAACTGGCAGACGATAAACAGTTCTTTAATGAACTGCGCACCTGGCTGAAAACCAATAAATTCATCCGCTTAAATGATGATGGCACTCAGTCCGATATTTCCCGTATTCTGGCAGACCGTGGCCGTGAGAACCAAGAACGTAAAAAACGCCTGCGTGTCCGGGTCGAAGAAATGTTGCTGGACGCGGAAAGTTATGCCTTGGGTCAGCATCTAAAACTATCATCTTCAAGTCCAACCACCAAGCTGGATGAGGCTTGTCGTTATTTGCTGGAAAATACCTATACCAAACTGAGCTATCTGCAAGTCTATCAGCAGGATGCTTGGCGTGAACTGAACGCCGTCTTGACTGTGGATGATATGGCGCAACTCGGATTGTCTCTGGATGGCGGTCAGAGCAATCCCAAAGCCCTACAGGAAGTGGAGCAGTACATTGCACTACGGGCCACCGGTAGCGAACGTATTCTGGTCTCAGATGTGATAGATCGTTTTGTCAAACGCCCTTATGGCTGGCCAGATGCCGAGATTTTATTGCTGGTAGGTCAGCTGGCGGCAATGGGGCGGATTTCACTGCAGTTAAATGGTGGCAGCTTACAGTTAAAAGATGCCTTTGAGCCTTTACAGAACAGCCGCCGTCGCCGTGATGTATCGATCATTAAAAAGCGCCAGACTGATGATCAGGTATTGAAACAGGCACGCCAACTGACCCAAGACCTATTCTCGGCCATGGGACCAGCGACAGAAAAAGAGCTGTTTGAATTCTATACCCAACATTTTAAAAACTGGTTAGCCAACTTTAAGTCGTATAAGAGTAAAACTGATGTCGGGCAGTTCCCGGGTAAGAAAGTGATTGAAAAGTCGATTCTGACTTTGGAACGTCTGCTGGCCAATAGCGACAGCTTCGATTTCTTTAAGGCCGTGGTTGAGAACAAGGACGACTATCTGGATCTGGAAGAAGACTACCGTGATATTCATGAATTTTTTAGTAACCAGATGCCGAGCTGGCAGCAACTACAGCAAGCCTTGCGTCATTTTGAGAAGAACAAACAGGCGCTGGGCAGTGATGAGGTAGCTAAAAAAGCCCTCTCCGAATTACATCGTATTGCGATCCTTGAATCGCCCTATGGCCTGTTAAATAAAGTGGCTGATTTGGTTCGCACAGTGGAAAGCGTCAATGAGCAATTGCTGACTGAGAAGCGCAGTCAGGCGATAGAACACATTGATGACAAGATCAAGCAGTTAGAAGCCGAGATTAAAAACAGTGGCATCGCTAGCGCTGAGCTGAGTAACAAGCTATTACGCCCACTACAACTGCTGAAAACAGATATTGAAGTGGAAACTAGCCTGTCCACCATCTATATGCTGCAAACCCAAACCGCCGTTGAGCGTTTTGATGAAGCCTTGTATGAGCTGGAGAGCGAAGTTCAGGCGGAAATTCAGCGTCAGGCCAAAGCGGCACAACTGGCTCAGAGTAAAGCAGAGAGTGTAGCGAGCTCAGCAACCACCGCCAGCCCAGCAACATCAGAACCTGCTGCGAGTCCTGTAAAGCCCGCAATCGCCGTAGTGCCACCGAAACCAGTGGTAGAAGTTGATGTTGCTAGCATTTACAGCAAAACCTCCAGCAGTGTCTATCTGGAAACAGAAGAATCAGTAGATCAGTTTGTAGACGCACTCAAAGCTGAATTGAAAAAAATTGTGAGTGACAAAAAGCGTGTGCGTATCCGCTAACAGGGCTTAGGGATATCAGCATCAGTAATTCATTTAAGGTTGAACTATGAACACCAGCAATATTAAAAAATACGCACCGCAAGCACGTAACGATTTTATCGCAGCCATGCGCAAGCAGGCCGCCAAATACGGCATCACCGCAGACAGCATTTTACCGGCAGAACAGAAAGGGGACTTGCTGCTGATTGGCGATCAGGTTTTTCCGCTATCAGTCATGAAACCACGTGAGAAGCTGATCAAACGCATTCAAACCAGCAGTTTTGAGCAGACGATTGATTATATCGCTTACAGTTGGTTTAACCGCCTCTGTGCGATTCGTTACATGGAATGCAAAGGCTTACTGGATCATGGCCGCCGTGTATTGAGTAGTGCCGATGGCAGTTCAGGCTTGCCACAGATTCTGGAAGAATGTCTGGATATTGACCTACCAGGTTTAGATGCCAGCCGTGTGGCTGAGCTTAAGCTGGATGGCAATAAAGACGAAGAACTCTATCGGGAGCTGTTACTGGCGCAGTGTCATGCGTTGAATCAGGTCATGCCACTCCTGTTCGAACAGGTCTCTGATGAGTCAGAACTGTTACTTCCTGACAATTTAACCAAAACCGATTCCTTGATCCGTGATTTGGTGAGCAGCATTCCGGAAGAAGACTGGTCGGATGTACAGATTATTGGCTGGCTGTATCAGTTCTATATTTCTGAAAAGAAAGACCAGGTGATTGGTAAGGTTGTTAAAAGTGAGGACATTCCTGCAGCGACACAGTTATTCACCCCAAACTGGATTGTGAAGTATTTGGTGCAAAACAGTGTTGGTCGTCTATGGATGATGGCACAGCCGGACAGTACGCTAGCGAGTAGTTGGGAATACTATATTCAGCCAGCGGAACAGACCGATGAAGTCAATGCACAGCTAAAACAGCTGATTGATGCGCGGATCAGTGAAGATGGCGATAGCTTAAACCCTGAAAGCATTACAGTACTCGATCCGGCTTGTGGTTCGGGGCATATTCTGGTGGAAGCCTACGATTGCTTAAAAGCGATTTATTTAGAACGTGGTTACCGTAGCCGTGATATTCCACGTTTGATTCTGGAAAATAACCTGTACGGCATTGATATTGATACCCGTGCTGCGCAGCTCTCTAGCTTTGCACTATTAATGAAAGCACGTGAGGATGACCGCCGTTTATTTAGCAATCCACCGAAGCTGAATATTATTGCGCTACAAGACAGTCAGCCAGAACGACTGGAAGCATTCGGTCAGGATTTGGCAAATACTGGTATTGCACAGGCAGATTTAAAAGAATTATTAGACCTATTTGAACATGCTTCGACCTTTGGTTCTTTAATTCAAATCCCTCAAACATTCGCTAAAAAGCTGCCTGATTTAGAAAGCAAACTGAATACCGCTTTAGAGTCAGGGGATATTTTTGCACAGCAGTCAGCGCAGGAGCTGTTACCTTTAGTACAGCAAGCTAAATTACTCGCTAAGCAATATGATGCCGTGATTGCGAATCCGCCGTATATGGGCGGTAAAGGCATGAATACAGCACTGAAAGATTTTGCTAAAAAGAAATTCCCTGACAGCAAGTCAGACCTATTTGCCATGTTTATTGAGCGTGGTTTTAACTGGTGTAAGGACAATGGCTTTAACAGCATGGTGACCATGCAAAGCTGGATGTTCCTGTCCTCTTATGAAGCGATGCGTGAAAAACTATTACAATATCGCACGATTCAAACGATGGCTCATTTAGGGGCGCGTGCATTTCCAGAAATTTCTGGTGAAGTAGTACAAACGACTGCTTTTGTCATGCAAGGCAAGCATTTAGATGGTTTTAAGCCAGTATTTTTTAGGCTTGTTGATACAGCACAAGATTCTAAAGAAATTGAATTAAAAGCAGGCTTAAATCGATTTGATTCAACTGTTCAGGATGATTTTAAGAAAATTCCGGGTAGTCCTATTGCTTATTGGGTGAGTGAAAAGGTAAGGGAAATTTTTGAAACTAGTCCTTCAATGGGTGAAGTTGCCGATGCTCGCCAAGGCCTTGCAACAGCGGATAACAATCGATTCTTACGTTTTTGGCAAGAAGTTAATATTCAGAGAGTTGGTTTTGGTATTGAAAATCGTGAAATAGCCATAAGATCAAGAAAAAAATGGTTTCCATATAATAAAGGTGGAGATTTTCGTAAATGGTATGGCAATCAAGAATATTTAGTAAATTGGGAGAATGATGGTTTAGAAATTCGTGAAAATGTAGATGAAAATGGAAAACAACGTTCACGACCACAAAATACAGAGTTTTATTTTAGACCATCGGTGAGCTGGTCAGATGTAACCTCATCGACTAATGCTTTTAGATACTTTCCACATGGTTTTATTCATGATGTTAAAGGTCAGTCCGCATTTAGTAATTCAGAGGCTGAAAGATACAAGTTACTTAGTTTGCTAAATTCTAATTTTATTAAATATTTAATGCCAATATTAAATCCTACTATATCATTTCAAGTTGGTAATTTTAATCAGTTACCATATTTAAACTTGAGTAGTGATATTAGCCGAAACATTCAAATTGCAAAATTAGACTGGGATTCCTACGAAACCTCATGGGACTTTACTCAAAACCCTATCATTCGTACTCAGCAGCCAAATCTAGAACAAGCCTTTCACACATGGCAACAGCAAAATGCTGATGCCGTGGCTGAAATGAAACGTCTTGAAGAAGAAAACAACAAGCTATTTATTGATGCTTATGGTTTACAGGATGAACTCACACCAGATGTACCGGATGAACAAATCACCCTCACCCGTGCCAACCGTGAAAAAGACAGCCAGCGTTTAGTGTCTTATGCTATTGGTTGCATGATGGGGCGTTATAGCTTGGACGAACCAGGTTTGATCTATGCCCATGCAGGCAATCAAGACTTTGATGCCAGTCGTTATCAAACATTCCCAGCCGATGCAGATGGCATTATTCCACTGACCGAAATGCACTGGTTTGAAGATGACGCAACACATCGTATCCAAGAGTTCTTAACTGCTGTTTGGGGTAAAGATACGCTGGATGCCAATATGCAGTGGTTGGCAGAAAGCTTGGATAAAAAAGCCAGTGAAACCGCTGAAGACACCATTCGCCGTTACCTAGCCAGTAAGTTCTATAAAGACCATATGCAGACCTATAAAAAGCGTCCAATCTATTGGTTATTCAGCAGTGGTAAACAAGGGGCTTTCCAGGCGTTGGTGTACTTGCACCGCTATAACGAAAGTACCTTGGCACGTATGCGTACTGAATACGTCATGCCGCTGATTTCTAAAATGGCGGCTATGGTTAATTCTTTGCAAAGTGAAATCGAAAACAGTGATTCCGCTGCTGAAATTAAACGTAAAGAGAAAGAACTACAAAATCTGCATAAGCAACAGGCTGAACTGAGTAGCTTTGAGGAAAAACTGCGCCATTATGCCGATCAGCGTATTTCACTGGATCTGGATGATGGGGTGAAAGTGAACTATGGCAAGTTTGGGGACTTGTTGGCTGAAGTCAAAGCGATTACGGGGGGCAGTGGGGAATAATCATGGAATTACAAAGTCTAAATAGTATTTTTAAAGAACGAATTTTACGAATTCCTGACTATCAACGGGGCTATGCTTGGACTACGACCCAATTGGAAGATTATTGGGAAGATTTACTACAGCTTGATCCTGAAAGAATACATTATACAGGTGTTATTACACTTGAACCTGTACCTGAGAAAATCTGGTCTAAATGGACAAATGATCAATGGCTTATAAAAGATTTGGATTATAAGCCGTTTTATGTGGTGGATGGACAACAACGTTTGACTACATCAATGGTACTGATTCAGGCAATTATTGAATCAATTCCAGATGGCGAGTTAATCGCCTCACAATCAGTTGATAAAATTAAACAAAAATTTATTTTATTAAAAGCGGATGACAATATCCGCGAAAGTTACATTTTTGGCTACGAAAAAGATAATCCAAGTGATGAATTCTTGAGAACTAAAATTTTTGGGATGTATTCACACACCTATCAGCAACAAGAAACCCTTTACACTCGTAATTTGAAAAATGCAAAAGAGTTTTTTAAAGAACGGTTAGCTGTCTTATCACTAGAAGATAAAACTGCACTATATAAAAAATTAACTCAAAAATTTAAGTTCAATCTTTATGTGATTAATGACGAGATAGATGTATTTGTCACCTTTGAAACGATGAACAATCGTGGTAGGCCTCTTTCTAGTCTAGAGCTACTAAAGAATAGACTGATTTATTTATCAACACTTTTTAAAGACAATACGGGTAAAGACAAGCTGAGATCCAATATCAACGATGCTTGGAAAACCATGTATGAATATTTAGGAAAAAATTCAGATGCTCCATTAAGTGATAATCTTTTTCTTCGTAACCATTGGACAATGTATTTTAAGTACACACGAAGAAAAGGCGATGATTACATTAATTTCTTGCTCAATGAGAAATTTAATGCGCGGAACATCACACATCCTAAAACTGCAGATGATGCTTTAAAAATCGAAGAGATTTCTGAGTATGTAAAAAGTCTACAACAATCAATTATTTATTGGTTTTACATTCATAATCCTTCCTTTGATCAATCTGATAATCTGACCGATTTGCAACGAAACTGGTTAGATCGATTGGAACGTTTAAGTTTCCGTTCTTTTAAACCTCTAATTCTTTCTGCATTTGTTTCGAAACAAGATCCGGTGAGAATTGTCGAGTTGTTGCAAGTAGCAGAGAGATATAACTTTACTTTATTTAATTTAAGTCAGCGTCGTTCAAATACAGGTGATACCGAACTTTTTGCTATGTCGAGAGATTTGTTGACAAGTTCCATAACAATTGAATCGGTAATAGAAACGATTAAAAAATTAATCAGCCACTATTATGATCCACAGAAATTTTTAGCCTATATTGATGAAAAATATGAGCTTGATCGAGATGGATTCTATCATTGGGATGGTGTTCGTTATTTTCTCTACGAACATGAACAATGGCTTAGAGAGAAAGGTAAACAATCAACAAATAAATTATCTTGGGATGTAGTTAAATCTAGCCAAAAAGATTCTGTAACCCTAGAACATATTTTCCCACAAACGCCAGATGACCCATATTGGTTGAAGCATTATGCTCACTTAGATGAGCAAAAACGACGATATTTAATTCATTCCTTAGGAAATCTACTTCCTTTATCCCGTGCTAAAAATTCATCATTGCAAAATGTGGCTTTCCCGTTAAAGAAAAACGATGATGATGGGGTCGGCTATTACAATGGATCAGTATCTGAAAATGAAGTAAATACAAAACAAGATTGGACACCTAAAGAAATTAAAGAGAGAGGTTTAACTCTATTAAAGTTCATGGAGGAGCGCTGGGAAATCACGTTAGGTGATCAAGATTTTAAAGAAAAGCTACTTCATGTTGATAGCATCCCATTTCCTGTTGTAGTGGCAGAAAAAGAGGTGACTGCATGAATCTGGATCAGCTACAGAAGGGTCTGGAACAGGCTTTCTACACTGAAAATCACCGGATTGTCTTCTGGTACGATGCGGAACAATCTTTCAGTGATGAAATACAGGCGTTAAAACTGAAAGATGTCCAGATTCTGAATATGGCAGAAGAGTCGAGTTTGGCGATCAAGCTCAAACTGGAACTGCAAGATCAGCAGGGCAAATACTTGCTGTATTTCCCCAGTGCTGAGCCTGAAACTGAAAAAGACTGGTTACTGGACATCAAGCTGTATTCACGCAGCTTCTATGCCGATCGTTTCTCGATTATTTTCAATGAGCTGGGTTTACAGCAGCAGAGTCTAAGAGAACATCTGGCCAAACGTGAAGAATTCCTTAAAGCCAAAGCCCGTCTGAGTACATTGAAACGCTATATCCAGCCTGATGCAGATGCACAGGATCTGGATATGGCGATGATTGCAGCTGTGGTCAAGGCCGACAGTGCCGAGCTGATGCATATCGTTCTGGCACTGGCAGATGAAATGGTACAGCAGAATCTGGGGTTGGAAGTAAATCCGGAATCCTTTGCTGAACTGGAAAAATTCCAACTGGTGCCGGCTTTGGTCACCGCATTACAGGCGGAAATTGGTTATCCAGCATCGGTTGAAGAATTGAATGGGGAAGCACCATTCAAGCTCGGTACGTTCTTTATCCGTTTGATGAGCACAGGTTTCTGTGAAAGCCTGGGCGATATACCGCTATGGGCTCAAGAACTGGTGATGTCATCTGTCAGCTCCCGTGCGACGGCTAGAGCCTTCTTGTCACGCTGGAGAGACAGCTCCAAATACTACCCAACCTTTGATAAGCTTTCCCAGAGCGTGGCCAATGCACTGCGGATCCAGGAGAAGGTCGGGGCCTTTGATCTGGAGCAGCTGCTCGATGTCATGACTTTTGAAGTGATTGAACAAAAGATCATTGTCGATCTGGCCAGCCAGATCCCTGCAGCAACCAAAGCTGAACTGGAACATTTCAGAACGATTATTTCTACCCGTCTGGATGGCTATTGGGCGTCCAAACATAAGGACGATGCAACCCGCCGTAAATACCGTACCGTCTATACCGCGTTGCAGGCAGCCATTGACCTGTTCAGCCTGCGACTGCAGTTTGATGCCGGTTTCTATTTCGACTCTAGCGAAGCCTTGTATAAAGCCTACGAGCAGGAGTTGTATCGCTTTGATATGGCCTACCGCCACTACAGTGCTGCTTCTCAACGCGCTCATGTCGATATCCTGAAAAAACTCGATGAAGAAGTCGAAAATTGCTATTCCTACTGGTTTATTGACCACTTGGCACGAAACTGGGGAGAGCGAATTGAAGCTGAGCAACGCTTGAATGTCTGGAAAGTGGCAGATATCCCAAACCAGCAGAACTTCTACGATATTCACGTCAGACCCTTACTCAGTTCTGCAACGAAACGCCGTATTGTGGTAATTATCAGTGATGCTTTTCGCTATGAAGCTGCGGTAGAGCTGCGTGATCGTATTAATGAAAAGCGTTATTCCGAAGCGACCTTGTCTTCACAGCTGGGCGTTGTCCCAAGTTACACCACACTTGGCATGGCCTCGTTGTTGCCGCATCAGACTTTGGAGTACAAAGAGGCCGCAGGGGATGATGTTTTAGTAGATGGGCAGTCCAGCAAAGGGACTGCAGCACGATCCAAAATTCTGGCTGCCTATAATGGATTGGCGGTTACCGCTGAAACGGTAAAAGGCTGGTCGCGTGATGAAGGCCGTGAAGCACTTAAAGACCATGAGCTGATTTACGTTTATCACAACGTGATTGATGCACGCGGTGACAGCGCCTCGACAGAATCAGAAACCTTTATGGCGGTGGAACATGCCATTGAAGAACTGACCGAACTTAGCCGCAAAATTTTAATGCACTTTAATATTTCTACCCTGTTGATTACAGCCGACCATGGCTTCTTGTTCCAGCATAAACTGGAATCTGCGGATCGTTCAAGCTTGACTGAAAAACCTGCCAATACATTGAAGAGCAAAAAACGCTATGTGATTGGGCATGGTTTACCAGAGAGCAAGGAAGCCTGGAAAGGCTCAACCCAAGCTACGGCAGGCACATTATCTGCGACTGATTTCTGGATTCCAAAAGGGGCGAACCGTTTCCATTTCGTAGGAGGCTCACGTTTCGTGCATGGCGGCATCATGCCTCAGGAAATCGTAGTGCCGGTACTGACGGTAAAACAGCTACGTGGTGAAAAGGCTGGACAGCGGACCAAGCGTAAAGTTGAGGTCATTTCTACCAAATCCACGCTGAAGATGGTCAATAACATCCAGAAGTTTGATTTGATGCAAACCGAAGCTGTCAGTGAGCTGGTCATGCCAGTGACTTTATCCATTGCCATTTATGATGGGGATCTTAAAGTTTCCAGTGAAGAAACTTTGACTTTTGATAGCAGTACCGACTCTGTTGCCGATCGGGTCAAACAGGTCAGATTGTCATTGTCTGGCACTGATTTTGACCGTAAGAAAGATTACTTCCTGGTACTGAAGGACAAAGACCTGAATATCGAGATGCAGCGCTATAAGGTCACCATTGATCTGGCATTTACCGATGACTTCTTCTGATAACGAATTAACGAAAGAGCGTAGCCTACATGGAATCTGCTAACGATAAAGAACTGGATCAGCTGCTGAATGAACACTTTGCTGGGCGGGTGGTACGTAAGGATCTGACTAAACTGATCAAAGAAGGGGCCAATGTCCCGGTCTATGTACTCGAATACCTGCTAGGGATGTACTGTGCCTCGGATGATCCAGAGATCATAGAGCAGGGACTACGTAACGTAAAGACCGTGCTGGCAGAGAACTATGTACGACCTGATGAAGCTGAGAAGGTGAAATCCCTGGTTCGTGAGCGTGGCAGTTATAAGGTCATTGATCGGGTGACTGTAAAGCTGAATGAGCGTAAAGACAAATACGAAGCATCATTTAGTAATCTGGGCATCAAAGATGCCGAAATCTCGGCAGGCATCGTCAAAGAGTATGAAAAATTACTTGTTGGTGGTATCTGGGTCATTGCTACGCTCAGTTATTATTTTGAAGAAGGACAGACTAGTTCTCCATTTGGGGTGAGTTTACTCAAGCCGATTCAAATGCCGAATATGAATATGGAGGAGCTGTTCAACGGACGAGCAGCATTAAGCACGGATCAGTGGCGCGAGAGTTTAATCCGTTCCATCGGCATGGAACCGGCTTCGTTAAAAGAGGACGTGCAATGGCACCTATTAGCGCGTATGGTTCCGTTCGTTGAAAATAACTATAACGTCTGTGAACTGGGACCACGCGGTACCGGGAAAAGCCATATTTACAAAGAGTGTTCACCAAATAGTATTTTAGTCTCCGGTGGGCAAACGACTGTCGCCAACCTGTTCTATAACATGAGTAGCCGCCGTATTGGTCTGGTTGGCTTATGGGATGTGGTAGCTTTTGATGAAGTCGCCGGTATTTCCTTTAAGGACAAAGATGGCGTACAGATCATGAAAGACTACATGGCCTCAGGATCTTTTGCCCGTGGTCGTGAACAGATGGAAGCCTCAGCTTCGATGGTTTTTGTGGGTAATATCAACCAAAGCGTGGAATCCCTGGTCAAAACCAGCCATCTATTGGCACCTTTCCCGGAAGCCATGATTGATTCGGCATTCTTCGATCGTTTTCATGCTTACATCCCCGGCTGGGAAATTCCCAAGATGCGCCCGGAGTTCTTCACCAACCGTTATGGTCTAATCGTTGATTATCTGGCTGAATTCTTCCGGGAAATGCGCAAGCGTAGCTTTGCAGATTCCATTGAGAAGTACTTCAAACTCGGAAATAACCTTAATCAGCGCGATGTGATTGCCGTTCGCAAGACGGTTTCTGGATTGATGAAGCTGCTTTACCCACACGGTCAGTTTAATAAAGAAGATGTACGCCAATGTCTGGAATATGCGCTGCAGGTACGCCGTCGGGTCAAAGAGCAGCTGAAAAAAATTGGTGGCATGGAATTCTATGATGTGCATTTCAGCTATATCGATAATGATACCTTAGAAGAACATTTTGTTTCAGTCAAAGAGCAGGGTGGAGTTGGACTTATTCCCGAAGGTCCAGCCAAGCCAGGTTTCTTATATACCATTGGCCTTAGTAATAAGGGCATGCCAGGCTTATACCGCTTAGAACTTCAAGTCACTAAAGGTTCAGGAAAGTTGGCGACATCTGGCTTATGGAATTCAAGCAGTGCCAAAGAACAGGTCAAGATTGCTTTTGATTACTTCAAGGCCAACGCCTCTCGGATCTCGGGGGGCAGTAAGGTACTGGAACATGACTTCCACTTACATGTGGTGGAGTTACAGAATACCGGCCCGCTCAGCCATCTTGCTCTGCCAAGTTTAGTGGCTTTCGCTTCTGGCCTCTTAGGACGATCGGTTCAAAGTCAGATGGTGGTACTGGGTGATATGAGCTTGGGTGGTTCTGTGACACCGGTGGAAAGTATTGCCGAATGTCTGCAAGTTGCTTTTGATGCGGGTGCCAAGAAGGTTGCTTTGCCAATGAGTAGTGCGGCAGATATCCCAACGATTCCTGTGGAACTGTTTACCAAGTTCCAGACCAGCTTCTATGCAGATCCGGTAGATGCGGTGTTTAAAGGGCTAGGGGTGGATTAATTTCATATCTGTCTGGAAGAGTTACAGTAGATTGTTTTAAATTCAGTTTCTCAAGTTAAACACCATGTTGTAAAAGCATAATACTGCCTCTTTTAAAGAGCTAGTATTTTAGGGGGGATTACCCTTCATTTTTTCTTGATCAGATATCTGTTGTACTTTGACAGGATTTTGTTGATCTAAATATTTTTGATACCAAACACGCAATGTTTCAGGAGTACAACCGATTTTAGGATCAATAGCTGTGATTGCTGCCCAAGTAGAAGGATAATCTTTTTCAGATTCAATTAGTAATTGAACCGCTCTTTCTCTGATTTCAGGGGGCAATTTTACTTTGCCATTTGTAAGGTAAAAGGGGTCAATTTTAGAATGCCGTTGACAATGTATCGCCTTTTGAGTTTGAAGCAATGTACAATGATAAGATTAACCCGTTAGGTCAGGTGGCCTAACTTAAATAAAAAGTCTCCGACAAACCCGGTACGGTTCACTATCTATTGTTATTCTTACCTGAAATTGATGTGAGCTTATAGAGACAAGGTAAATTTGCAAAAGTGCCGGCTATTCAGTGTTCATTGAATGTTTAATTTAATTTATTAAGCTTGACCTTGGAGTGGCTCTAAGCCTTATACTTGGTACAAATTTTTCGATTGTTATGATGATGCGTTCTACTACATGGATTACAGTCTTGGTTGGATTGTTCATGTTCCAAAGCTTTTGGAATGTGGCGGCGGCCTTTTGTGTCCATGAACAACAGCCTCAATCACAGCAGAGTTATCATTTTGGTCATCACCAAAATACCTTGTGTGCCAGCGATAGTCGTCAACACGATCATAATGGACAGTCAGAAAACATAAAAACATTCAGTAGCGATTTAGAAATCGGTGAAGATCATCAAGATCATCTACCATCGATGACGCATTTGATTGTACAAAATGAAAAAGTAGATGTGTTTCATCCAAGCTCTGAAGTTAAAGTGAATCCACAATTTCATTGGAAAAACAGCTATCAGGCTCCTGACCTGTTTCAACAAAGCCCACCTCCCAAATTTTCCCCGCTCATGGTGGGGTAGCCTAAAACATTCCCACCACTTTTATTATTTAAATAAGTGGGAAAAATCATGTCTTCACAATCAATTATACTCTTGCGTCATAGCTTGGTTGCTTGTATATGTGCAGCGGCTATGCAATATAGCTATGCTGAAAACGTTACCAGCTTTGAATCCGCTTTAGCAAAAGTACAAAGTTACCAGACTCAAGACAAGCTGTGGCAACAAGTTCAGCAAATATCTGAATTGAATATTCAGCAAAGTCGGTTATGGCAGAATCCAAGTATAAGTTTAGAACAGTCTGGCTTTGGCTCAGGTCAAGAACAGGAATTCAATGTTGGCGTTAGTCAACCTCTAGATCTATTTGGTCAGCGTAAGCTGAACCGGGTGATTGCCAATACCTCGAATCAACAAATCCAATTGCAACAGCAATTATGGAAGGCACAAAGCCAACTGATTGTTAAATTTGCATGGTCGCAATTTGCACTTGCTGAGGTTGAGCAGTCTGCTTATTCAGTACAGTTAAAAACAAGTAAAGCCAATCTGGACAGTGCCCAGAAACGCTATCAGGCAGGCAGTATTGCCCTGGTTGATTTTGAGCGTACCCAAATTGAAGCGCTAGAAATCCAACGACTTTATCAGCAAGCGATGCTGAATAAACAAGCTGCCGGTCGTCAGCTGTCTAATTTGTGGGGGGGAGAAACATCTTCACATCTTCAATTGAATAAAACCGCTATCCCTTGGCCAGAGCAAAGTCTCCAAACTGTGCAACGGTATATTGCTGAAGGGTGGCTAGAAAAATTCTATGCCTTGAACATTCAGCAATCGGATCATCAAATTGAAAATTTAAGAATTCAGGCACGTCCCAATCCGACTTTAAATGTAGGCATGAAACGTAGCAAAACCCCTAATGAAAGCAACGATACGACTTTAGCAATCGGCGTGGCTATTCCACTGAATATTTTCAATCGCCAGCAATATGCGATCCCGATGGTCCAGCAACAGCAAATATTGCTGAACCAACAGCAGCAGCGTGAGCTGAAGCAACAAATACTCGATATTGCCAACAGCATGCATCAGCTCAAAGGTTTACGTAGCCAGTTCGATGCCACAACAGCACAAGTTACTTTGGCGACCAAAGTTCAGAGCCGTACTTTACTAGGGTTTCAGGCAGGGAAACTGTCCATTACCGACGTTCAGCAAGCAACCACCCAACTGCAGAATCTTCGATTGGGTCAATTACAAACTCTACGTCAAGCTTGGCAAACTGCCCTAGCAGCTGAGGCACTCAGTATTGGCACAAGTTATGAAGAAATTAGCCGTTCGGATGCCTATACACAACTGAATAAAAAGGCAGTCGAAGCATCGCAAAATTTAATCAATGGGGGAGCACGATAAAATGAACGCCAAGCAAAACGGAAAAATATCCCAGTCTCTCATGATTGTAGTTTTGATTCTGATTACGGTCTTGGTCAGTCTGGCTATTTGGTTAAGTTCAAAAAAAACTGAATCTGAGGGGCATGGTTATGATGAGGGAAATGCCGAATATTCTGATGAAGATAGTTCTGAAGAAGGACATGCTGAAGAAGGCGAAATACAACTGACCAGCCAACAAATGGTTGAACAAGGTTTAAAAGTTGCTGTTGCATCCACAGGATTGGTTGAAAAGCTGACAACCCTGCCAGGTAAATTGGTGGTGAATACCGATCAACAAGCGCATATATCGCCTAATTTTAGTGGTTATGTCGAGCAGATCAATGTGGCTTTAGGACAGAGCGTGCAAAAAGGACAAACGCTGGCTGTACTAACCGTGCCTGAACTGATCGACCAACAGGCAAATCTGCGTATGGCACAGGTGAATCTGGATTTGGCCCGTAAAGATTACCAGCGCGAACAGCAACTCTGGTCACAGGGGGTTTCTGCCAAACAGGATTACCAGCGTGCCGAAAATGCCTACCGTCAAGCGCAGATTACTGTCCAGTCCTCACAAGCACGTTTAAATGCATTAGGTGCAAGTGGCAATAACAATGGGCGTTTTCTGATTAAAGCACCGATCTCTGGGGTGATCAGTCAAAAAGATATTGTGGTCGGTGAAAATGTGCAACTGGCTAATCAGCTCTTTGTCATTGAACAGCTGAAAGATTTATGGCTTGAGTTTAATTTGCCGAATCAATTCTCAGGTCAACTGCAAGCCGGGCAAAAAATTGACTTTAAAGTGAATGATTCAGATCAAAGCTATAAAGCTACTGTACAAAGCTTAACCTCTCAGGCAGATGTACAAACAGGGCGTCTGGTGGTGCGCGCAAAACTCGATGCGCAAGCTACTGAGTTGCGTTCTAATGTGTTAGTGAGAGTGTTGATTCCGGAAGCTACAGCAAAATCAGCCCTTCGGATTCAAAAGTCTGCGCTGCAAAGTATTGAAGGTGAAGACAGTATTTTCATCGTAGATTCAGAACAAAAAGGTCAAGTCCACTTAAAAGCACAGAAAGTGCAATTGGGGCAGGCTTCAAGTGATGGACAATGGCTTGAAGTGATTTCTGGGCTGACTGAAGGGCAGAAGTATATCGCTCAAGGCAGTTTCTTGTTGAAATCTGAATTAGAAAAAGACGAGGCAGGCCATGGACATTAATTCTGATCTGCCAAAACCAGAAGGTTTATTCGAACGAATCATTCAGTTTTCCATACAAAATGCGATTTGGGTGTTGCTCTTTGTCTGTACCTGGATTGCGGTCGGGGTGTATAGCTATCAGAAACTCCCGATTGATGCTGTACCCGATATTACCAATACCCAAGTCCAGATTAATACTCAAGCCAAGGGTTTTACTGCGCTTGAAGTCGAACAGCGGATTACCTATCCCATTGAAAATGCCATGGCTGGCATTCCGGATCTGGAGCTTACCCGTTCCATATCCCGTTATGGACTCTCTCAAGTCACCATTGTCTTTAAAGATGGGACTGATATTTATTGGGCCCGTCAGCAGATTAACCAACGGATACAGGAGGCGCAATCTGAGTTGCCTGCACAAATCGCACCGACGATGTCCCCCGTTTCTACGGGTCTCGGTGAGATTTATCAATGGGTACTGAAGGCAGATCCGAATGCGAAAAAGCCGGATGGAACTGCATACACGCCGATGGATTTGCGTGAGATTCAGGACTGGATTGTGCGTCCTCAACTGCAACGTGTTAAGGGAGTTGCAGAGGTCAACAGTATTGGTGGTTTTGAAAAAACCTATGTGGTCTCTCCCGATTTAAACCGGATGCAGCAACTGAATATCTCATTAGAACAACTGCAACAGGCTTTAGCGCAAAATAATGAGAACCGAGGTGCAGGTTATATTGAAGACAATGGTCAGCAACTGACGGTACGTGTACCGGGTGCATTCAATGGGCTTTCTGATATTGAGAACACCATGCTGGGTAGCCCAAATGGCAGCCCAATTCGGGTTGGTGATATTGCGCAAGTCTCTATTGGGCATGATTTAAGAACCGGTGGGGCAACCTATAACGGCAAAGAAACCGTTTTAGGGGTTGCCATGATGGCGATGGGTGGAAATAGCCGGACTGTTTCTAAAGCTGTGGATGCCAAGCTTCAAGATATTCAGAATAGTTTGCCTAAAGGGGTAGTGATTGAACCGGTGTACGACCGTACTACCTTGGTTGAGAAGGCGATTAAAACCGTTCAGAAAAACTTGGTAGAGGGAGCAATCCTGGTCATCATCATTCTGTTCCTGTTTTTAGGGAATATCCGTGCTGCCTTGATTACTGCCTGTGTCATTCCACTCTCTATGCTGTTTACCTTAACCGGGATGGCACAGAAAAATATCAGTGCCAATCTGATGAGTTTAGGTGCACTCGATTTCGGCATCATTGTCGATGGTGCTGTGGTGATTGTCGAAAACTGTATCCGGCGTTTAGCCCATACACAGCAACTGTTAAAACGACCTCTCACACAAAGTGAACGCTTTAAGGAAGTTTTTCTGGCTGCCCGCCAAGCACGTCGTCCTCTTATTTTTGGTCAGCTTATTATTTTGGTGGTGTATTTGCCGATTTTTGCTTTAAGTGGTGTGGAAGCAAAAATGTTCCATCCGATGGCATTGACAGTGGTACTCGCCCTTGTTGCAGCCATTATTTTATCGATCACCTTTGTGCCTGCTGCTGTGGCATTGTGGGTCAAAGGCGATATTCAAGAAAAAGAAAGTCGTTGGATGTTATGGCTAAAAGCTAAATATCAGCAAACTCTTGATATTTCGTATCAATACAAAGCAGTTGTGCTGACTTTTGCACTGTGTTTATTAGTGATTACGGGATTTATCAGTACCAAACTCGGCAGTGAATTTGCACCACAGCTCAGTGAAGGAGACTTTGCGATACAACAGTTACGTTCACCAAGTACAGGCTTAGAAGAGTCTTTACGTATTCAGGAGAATACTGAAAAACTTCTTTTAAAGAGTTTCCCTGAAATTAAGGCAGTATTTGCCAGAACGGGTACAGCCGAGATTGCAACAGATGTCATGCCACCCAATATTTCAGATGGCTATATCATGTTAAAGCCTCGTTCAGAATGGCCAAATCCTAAAGAAAGTTTAGATGAATTACGTGGCCGTATGGTGACGTATTTAGCCACGATTCCAGGCAATAATAGTGAATTTTCACAACCGATTGAACTCCGATTTAATGAATTGATCTCAGGTGTGCGTAGTGATGTTGGTGTGAAAATCTTCGGTGATGATATGAATGTCCTCAATACTGAGGCGACTAAAATCTCCAAAATCATTCAGCAAATATCGGGTAGCAGTGCCGTGAAAGTTGAGCAGACCTCAGGTTTGCCATTACTGAATGTCGAGGTAAATAAAACTTTGGCTGCACAATATGGTTTGAGTGTGCGTTCAATTCAAGACCTTGTGGCAACCAGTATTGGTGGACAAAGCGTGGGAGAGATTTTAGAAGGCGATCGTCGTTTTGATTTTGTTATCCGTCTTGGAGAGCAAGACCGTAGTGTCGCATCTGTTTCCCAGTTACCTATTCAGCTTCCAAATGGTGGCAGTATTTTATTGTCGGATGTCGCGCAAGTCTCGACCATTGAAGGAATCAACCAAGTCAGTCGAGAAAATGGTAAACGCCGAGTTGTGGTTACAACGAATGTTGAAGGGCGTGATTTAGGGTCTTTTGTTTCTGATGTACAGACACAGCTCAAAGCATACACTTTGCCAAGTGGTTATTGGATAGAATATGGCGGTCAGTTTGAAAATTTGGCTTCAGCCAAAGCACGGATGCAAATCGTGATTCCACTGGCTTTAATCACTATCTTTATTTTACTGATGGCGGTCTTTCACAATGTCAAAGAAAGTCTATTGGTCTTTACCGGGATACCCTTTGCCTTGACCGGTGGTGTGCTGTTCCTTTGGCTAAGGGATATTCCATTATCGATGTCAGCTGGAATTGGCTTTATTGCCTTATCTGGTGTTGCAGTCCTCAATGGACTGGTAATGCTGACCTTTATTAAGGAATTAAGGGACAAATATCCAGTGCATAAAGCCGTGTGGCAAGGGGCTATTTTGCGCTTAAGACCAGTGTTGATGACAGCTTGTGTGGCTTCACTGGGTTTTGTACCAATGGCGCTGGCAACCGGAACAGGGGCTGAGGTTCAACGGCCACTGGCAACCGTAGTGATTGGCGGGATTATCTCTTCAACATTACTAACTTTGGTGCTGTTACCCGTGCTTTATCGTTGGATAAATGAAAAAAAAGTTTCTTAATCCAATAGATTAGTCGATTTACAGCAGAGATATTGGCTGTTATCCAATATCTCTGCTCATCATAAATAGAATAAGGAAAATATTTTATGTCAGAACATCATGATCATAGCCATGCGGTTGTTACTGAAGAAAATAGTAAGAAGTTAATGGTTGCCTTAGGTTTAACGACTACTTTTTTAATAGTAGAAGTTGTCGCTGCTTTTATTACCCAAAGTTTGGCTTTGTTATCTGATGCAGCTCATATGTTTACTGATGTAGCCGCTTTAGCTATTGCTCTTGCCGCTATCAAAATTGGTAAAAAAGCCGCAGATGATAAAAGAACTTTTGGCTATCAGCGATTTGAAATTTTAGCGGCTCTGTTTAATGCGGTGATGCTTTTTGTGGTAGCAATATATATTGTATATGAAGCTTATCAACGTTTTACGAATCCTGCTGAAATTCAAAGTGTTGGAATGATGATTGTCGCGGTTGGTGGTTTGGTCATAAATTTGATTTCAATGAAAATCCTTTCTGCTAGTGCTGAAGGAAGTCTAAATATAAAAGGTGCATATTTAGAAGTTCTTAGTGATGCTCTAGGATCGATAGGCGTGATTATCGGAGGAATAGTTATTTATTTTACCCAGTGGATGTGGGTTGATACCGTAATCGCTGTGTTAATTGGCTTCTGGGTCTTACCTCGAACTTGGATTTTATTAAAACAAAGTATTCATATTCTGCTTGAAGGAGTTCCTGATGAGATTGATATTGAGTCGTTAAGAAATGATTTATTGAAGCTAGAGGGCGTTGAAGGGATTCATCAGTTGAAAGTCTGGGCTATATCCTCAAGAAATATTCATTTAACTGCTCATTTGGTTGCTCCGAATAGCAATACAGATCAACTCTATCAAAAGGCCTTAGAAGTTCTAAAACATAATCATAATATTACTGAAATTACGTTACAAATAGAAAATACGAAATGTAATACATTGAACCAACATAAACACTAATTTGGACTTTAGTCTTCATATAGATGTTTTGTGTAACTTTAAAGTATGCTCTAAAGTTACACTAAAGTGTTGATCTAAGAAAAAGTATCAATTTTTATCTACCCTTTGTAAAATTTATATCACTTAAGCGCAATCCCAATAAAATAAGCATGTACAAAATAAAAGTAGCTGTCTTTAACTGCTATTTTTGATGGTTGTTCAAATCCATTTCTTCAAGGGAACATCATTGACTCAAATTTTTATTTGCAGAAGTGTCCTATATTTTCTTTCAAATTGCGGCTAGGGTGGATATAAAAGGACCTAGCTGCTATCATTGCCCCCGAAATCCTCCAAAATAGATATCTTTCTTAATATGACACTTACGCCACCATAAGTTTATTTACCTCTTAATTCAGTAAATAACTCATCACTGTCTAGTGATGTGGTGTAGTAGCTTGTGTGTCATATATCACATCACTAGCCTTTCCTAAAATTTAAAAAAATAGGCTATTTTCATGTTATCCACTATTCGAGAACAATGGTTCTCCAATATTCGCGGGGATGTTCTTGCGGGTATTGTTGTTGCTTTGGCTCTAATTCCTGAAGCAATTGCCTTCTCCATCATTGCAGGTGTCGATCCTAAAGTCGGGCTATATGCTTCATTCTGTATTGCAGTTGTGATTGCTTTCGTAGGTGGTCGCCCTGGTATGATTTCTGCTGCAACTGGTGCAATGGCTTTATTAATGGTCACACTGGTTAAAGACCATGGTCTGCAATACTTATTAGCAGCCACAATTTTGACAGGATTTATTCAAATCCTAGCAGGTTATCTAAAATTAGGTGCTCTGATGCGGTTTGTATCAAAGTCAGTCGTGATTGGCTTTGTGAATGCCTTAGCTATTCTAATTTTTATGGCTCAATTGCCTGAACTCACCAATGTGACATGGCATGTCTATGCGATGACAGTTGGAGGTTTAGCTATTATTTATCTATTCCCTTATATCCCAGTGATAGGGAAGCTTTTACCCTCTCCTCTCATTTGTATTGTCCTCCTTACGCTCTTTGCCTTGTTCATTGGTTTAGATGTAAGAACCGTAGGCGATATGGGGCAATTACCAGATACGCTACCAATTTTCTTACTTCCTGATATTCCTTTAAATCTTGAAACTTTAGCTATTATTTTGCCTTATTCACTGGGATTAGCAGCCGTCGGTTTGCTTGAATCTATGATGACCGCAACAATTGTGGATGATTTAACCGATACCAATAGTGATAAAAACCGTGAGTGTAAAGGACAAGGTGTTGCCAATGTCGCATCTGGCTTTTTAGGCGGAATGGCAGGCTGTGCCATGATTGGTCAATCCATTATTAATGTGAAATCTGGTGGACGTACCCGTTTATCATCATTTAGTGCTGGGGTCTTCCTGTTAATTATGGTGGTGTTTATCAGTGACTGGCTCAAAGTCATTCCAATGGCTGCACTGGTTGCGGTCATGATCATGGTAGCAATCGGAACATTTAACTGGGATTCATTACGAAATATTCGCCAATATCCAGTTTCTAGCAATATCGTGATGATCGTTACAGTCGTCGTGGTCGTTGCAACACATAACTTGGCTTATGGCGTATTAGTCGGTGTACTTCTTTCTGCATTATTTTTTGCCAATAAAATTGAACGCTACATGGCAATTCAGTCCGAATTTAATGAACCTGAAAATACCCGTATTTATACGGTAACAGGTCAAGTGTTCTTCAGCTCAGCAGATAAATTTACTTCTGCATTTGATTTCAAAGAAGCACTTTCAAAAGTTGTGATTGATGTTAGCCAGGCTCACTTCTGGGATGTGTCTGCGGTCGCTGCCGTAGATAAAGTGGTCATTAAGTTTAGACGTGAAGGAACAGAAGTCGAACTTATTGGAATGAATGAAGCCAGCAAAACCTTAGTCGATAAGTTTGGTATCCATGATAAGCCAGATGCTTTAGATCGCTTAAATAGCCACTAAGAGGGATGAATTATGTCAAAAATTATTGCATGTATTGATGGATCATTAGCAACAAATACCGTTTGTGATTATGCAGCTTGGTTTAGCGATAAACTTAGTTCACCGCTTAAGTTATTACATGTTATTGATAAGCCAAAAGCGAAAGCACCACAAGATTTAAGCGGTGCAATCGGCTTGGGAAGTCGAGAAACATTGCTAAATGAGTTGGTTGAACTTGAAGAGCGTAAGGGGAAGATTGAGCTAGAGCATGGCCAAATTCTTCTTCGGGAAGCAAAGAATTATCTATTGGAGAAGTTCTCTATTGATGCTCAAAGTTTTCAACGTCACGGCAGTCTTTTAGAAACAATTATGGGAATGGAAGAAGACATTCGAGTTCTTATTATGGGGAAGCATGGAACTGAAACCGAGCATGATTCCAGTAAAGTTGGAACCCATATTGAAAATGTTGTTCGTGCCCTTCATAAACCCGTATTAATAACATCTGCACCCTTTAGTCCACCTAAGTCTTTTTTAATTGCTTTTGATGGAAGTCCTACTGCACGTATTTGTGTAGACAAAATTGCAAATAGTCCTTTATTAAAAACCCTGACAGCTCATGTGGTATATGTTGGTAAGCCAAATAGTGATATGACATCTCAAGTTACTTGGGCAAAAGAGCTGCTTGCAAATAATGGTTTTAATGTAATTGATATCGTACTTGAAGGTGATGTCGATAAATCAATATTAGATTACCAAGAGAAAAACGCTATTGATATGATGGTGGTTGGTGCATATGGTCACTCAAAGATACGCCAGTTTTTTATTGGGAGTACGACGACCAAATTGTTGTCAAGCTCAATAAAACCTGTACTTTTATTGAGATGACACTAAAGCCTTGAATAGATTTTTTATCTATTCAAGGCTTGGTATTTATAATTAGGTAGGGCGACTAAAATTATGAAAATGGAATTACTTTAACTCACCTGATATAGCTGAAGCATGAAAGTAAAAGAATTGGCTTTAAAATCATCTAAGGGAGTAGATAGCTTATTTTTCTAAAGAATTTTTAGTATCAACTTCGTGTAGATAAGCAACGATTTCATCCACTGTGGCTCTCGCTGCCCTTGAAACACCCACCAGTGTCGCTGAACCAGGTCCGGTCCATTCACCATATCCTACTAACCATAGGTTAGATTGTTTGACTGATCTGCTTCCTTCAACCAGTATCGTATTATTTTCCTCTACTATTCCAAGTGGCTTTAAATGGTCTAAAGTCGCTTTAAATCCAGTACACCAAATCACTGCATCAACCTGTTGAAAAGATCCATCTTCCCAAATCACGCCATTTTCCGTAAAAACCGAAAATGGGCGCTCACTATGTAAAACGCCTCGTGCACGTGCATCTTTGACTGAATCAATCATGACAATATCACCCAGACCGCCAACAGGCTGATCTATTGTACGGCCTTCTAATTGTGCCTTTAAACGCTCTGTCGCACGTAAAAACAGTACACGGCCATCAACATCATCTGCTAAAAATTGAGGAGGTGTTGGCGTGATCCAAAGAGTGTCTGCCACTTGGGAAACTTCAGCCAAAATTTGTGCTCCAGAATTTCCACCACCGACTATCATGACGTGCTTATCTTTAAAAAGTTCTGCATTTTGATAATGGGCGGAGTGTAATTGCAGACCTTTGAAATTTTCTTGGCCAGGGTAAGATGGGATATAAGGATGACTCCAGGTGCCCGTTGCACTGATTACAGCCTTGGCTCTCCATGTCTGTTCACCTGCATGCACACTCAATACTTCTCCTTCGCTTTTGACGTGATCAACATATACAGGACGAATAATCGGAAAGTGGTAACGCTGCTCATATTGCTGCAAGTATTCAATAACTTCTTTCTTGGTCGGATACGTTTGTTCTGTATTCGGCATAACCCAACCTGGTAAGGAACTCCAGCTATTCGGTGAAAACAGACGCAAAGAATTCCAAGCATGTAACCAGGCTCCACCTGCTTGATTTTGATCATCTAAAATAATAAATGGTATTTTTTTTCGCTTTAAAAAATAAGCTGTAGATAAAGCTGCCTGTCCACCACCGATAATGATGACATCAGTTTCCGTCTGTTTCTGATTCAAAGCCTTGTCCCCTTTTATTTTTTCTTTAATATAAAAACCCAATCCTGAAGACTGGGCTTTTACAATATTCACTATATTTTTATGACAACATCAAAATCAACTTAAACTATCAAGATATTTTTCAGCATCTAATGCAGCCATACAACCGGAGCCTGCTGAAGTAATCGCTTGGCGATAAACTGAATCAGCCACATCACCGGCAGCGAATACACCTTGCACTGAAGTAGCAGTGGCATTCCCCGCTGTTCCGCTTTGGATCTGAATATAGCCATCACGTAACTCAAGTTGCGCTGAAAACATCTCAGTATTTGGTTTGTGACCAATTGCCACGAATAAACCCTGTACCTCAATATCTTGCTTTGATCCATCTACAGTGGATTTTAAACGCACTCCAGTTACTCCGGTGTTATCGCCTAACACTTCATCCACTTGATTGTTCCAAAGAATGCTAATTTTGCCTTCTTTCTGTTTTGCAAAAAGATGGTCTTGTAGAATTTTTTCAGAACGCAATGAATCTCGGCGATGTACTAAAGTCACGTGAGCTGCAATATTAGACAGGTAAAGCGCCTCTTCAACCGCAGTGTTACCACCGCCTACAACCATCACCTTCTGGTTCTTATAGAAGAAACCGTCACAAGTTGCACAGGCACTTACACCTTGCCCCATGAATTTGGCTTCAGACTCAAGACCTAAGTATTGTGCCGTTGCACCTGTGGCAATAATCAGGGCATCACAGGTGAGTTCTTCCATATCGCCTTTCAGCACGAATGGACGAACGCTTAAATCCACTTTACTGATATGGTCATAGACGATTTCGGTGCCAAAACGTTCCGCATGCGCTTGCATACGTTCCATGAGTGCGGGGCCTGTTAAACCTTCTGGATCACCCGGCCAGTTATCGACTTCAGTGGTCGTGGTTAATTGACCACCGAGTTGTAAGCCTGCAACTAAAGTGGGTTTAAGATTAGCCCGTGCTGCATATACCGCAGCGCTGTAACCCGCAGGACCTGAGCCAAGAATGATTAATTTAGAATGTCTCTTTTGCATTTAAGATCACCTGGCAGCTTACAAACTGCGCTGATTGACACGTTTAGATAATTCTTCAGCTGATTCCTTACGTTCTGAATAACGATCTGTCAGGTATTTGCTTTGTCCACGAGTCAGTAGGGTGAACTTAAATAACTCTTCCATCACATCCACAATCCGGTCATAGAAAGCCGAAGGTTTCATTCGTCCATCTTCTTCAAACTCCAAAAAAGCTTTTGGAACTGAAGACTGATTTGGAATGGTGATCATCCGCATCCACCGCCCCAAAATACGCATCTGGTTCAGGCTGTTAAAGGACTGTGATCCGCCACTGACTTGCATCAAGGCAAGAGTTTTACCTTGGGTTGCACGGATTGCCCCTCCTGCCAGTGGAATCCAGTCGATTTGAGATTTAAAGATGGAACTCATAGAACCATGGCGTTCAGGTGAACACCAGACCATGCCTTCTGACCATGCTAAAAGCTCATGCAACTCTTTTACTTTTGGATGCTCAGTATCCGCATCTTCTGGTAAAGGAAGCCCTTTAGGATGAAAGATTTTTATTTCCGCCCCAAAATGCTCAAGGATTCGACCGGCTTCAAGAACTGCAAGGCGACTGTAAGAACGTTCTCGATTAGAGCCATACAGCAGCAAAATTCGCGGAGGATGAGCAAGTTCTTTGGCTTGAACTTTTTCAAAGGTGGGTTGCTCAAGAAGATTTAGATCTACATTTGGGAGATTCATAGAGTTAGGCCTCTTTAAAAACTTTCTTTCTCAGCCAGAGTGAAACACTCACCAAGGCAATCAACACAGGAACTTCGACCAGTGGGCCAATAATCGTGGTAAAAGCAACAGGGGACGCGATACCAAAAGTTGCAATCGCTACTGCAAGTGATAATTCAAAATTATTCCCCGCTGCGGTAAATGCAATTGCTGTGGTCTTAGGATAGTCATTGCCCATCCATTTACTCATAAAGAAACTGATGAAGAACATTAAAACGAAGTAAATGGTTAAAGGAATCGCGATGCGTAAAACTTCAAGCGGAAGACTCACGACATCACCGCCTTTTAGGCTAAACATGGCCAGAATGGTGAACAGCAAAGCCATTAAACTCAGCGGACTGATTTTCGGAATGAACTTGGTTTCATACCATTCCACGCCTTTCTGTTTCACCAAAATCCATCGCGTTAAGAAACCTAATAAGAACGGAATACCAAGATAAACCAGAACAGCATGGGTGATGGTCCAGAAATCGACATTAATGACCTGCGAAGCGACACCAAAATAGGGTGGAAGGAAGGTCAGGAATAACCAGGCATAGGTACTGAAAAATAGAATCTGGAAGATGCTGTTAAAGGCAACTAATGCTGCAACATATTGATTATCACCACACGCCAAGCCATTCCACACCAGAACCATGGCAATACATCGAGCAAGACCGATCAGGATGACACCGGTCATATATTCTGGATAACTATGTAAAAATATGATTGCCAGGGCAAACATGAGTACTGGCGCGATCAGCCAGTTTTGTACTAAGGATAAAGTAAGGGTTTTCTTATCCTTAAACACTTGTGGCAAAGTCGCATAGTTCACTTTTGCCAGTGGTGGATACATCATTAGAATAAGACCAATCGCGATTGGAATATTCACTGAATCAATGCTTAATTTATCGAGTGCGACAGAAGCCTGAGGAAAGAAGTTTCCGATGGCAATGCCTAAGGCCATGGCAATAAAAATCCATAGCGTCAGGTTGCGATCTAAAAAAGATAAGCGTTTTTCAGACATTTCACTTACTCAACGTTCGAAATTTGATTAATTGCTGCAATCAATTCTGAGCGAGATAGTTTATCTACATTAAGTTTAAATAAAGCATCTAAGCGACGATTGATATGTTCAACAGTGCTCATAAAGGCTTTCATTTTTTCTTCTTTATTCACGTCTAAGTGTGAAGGATCAGCCAAGCCCCAATGTGCCTTGATTGCTCCACCCAAATAAAGTGGACATGCTTCTTGAGCAGCAGAATCACATACTGTGATCACAACATCAGGTTGATATTGTTCACAATCATTAATCGTTTTACTCCATAAACCTTCGGTAGATAATCTTAAGTTTTCAAGGGTTTCTAAAGTTAGCGGGTGAACTTGACCTGAAGGCTTACTCCCAGCGCTATAGGCTTTCCAACCTTCTGGTGCTCGGCTATTAAACAAAACTTCAGACAAAATGCTACGGCAGCTATTTCCAGTACATAAAAATAAAAATTTCATTGAATTACTCACAATAACTATTTACAGAAAGGGGGTGTTGATCATCCAGCTTTGATTGAGATTGAACCGTCTTCAAAATATCTAAAATTTCATAACACCAGTTGGCCAATTTTGGATTGATACTGTAGTAAACCCATTGGCCTTGTCTGCGATCTTGAAGTAGCCCTGAAGCACGTAAAAGGGCTAAATGTCTTGAAATTTTAGGTTGACTGAGTTGTAGTTTTTCAGTCAAATCACATACACATAGTTCTTTATTTTCAACAATTAATGTCACTATATTGAGACGTGTTTCATCTGATAAGCATTTAAAAAAATTAACTTGATCCATATAAGTCTCCTTCACATTCTTTCCATTCAAGAGATGAGAAAGTGCTATTTAATTCTTAGGCCATTTTCATCAATAATTTTTTCACCATCTTCTTTGCTAAATGCGCCTTTCTGAGGAAACGGGAGAATATCCAAAACAACTTCAGAAGGACGACACAAACGTGTACCTAAATCCGTAACAACGAATGGGCGGTTAATCAAAATAGGATGTTGAAGCATAAAATTTAAAAGCTGTTCATCAGACCAATCTTCCCGAACAATTTCTAAATCAGAATATGGAGGTACATTTTTACGAATTGCTTCTCTAACACTTAAACCAGCACTACGAATAAGTTCAATTAATTCTGCTTTCGAAGGTGGGGTAATTAGATATTCAATAACGATTGGTTCAATTCCTGCATTTTGAATTAAAGCTAAGGTATTCCTTGATGTACCACACTCAGGATTGTGATAAATCTTTATGGTCGAGAACATTTTGACTGACTCTGCTATTAGAAACTCAGATATATTTATATACGTATTTCCACATATATGCAAATACGTATATTGATTTTATTTAAATTACTTAATGTCAATAAATGTATATATATTCTTACAAATTCTTATGAGTGAGAAAAAACTCGTTATTTAAATATGTAGATTTAGAGTGTACCCTAAAGTTACAATCTGAAAGTTCATGAAATTATGTATCATTTAAATGATTTTTAATCATAAGTAACATGTAACTTTGATATTAAAGATTTATAATTTACAAAATTGTTCATTTTTATCCAATTGGGGCGAGAAAGAGTGAAAGGCCAAAAAGTAGGTTATGTGCGAGTGAGTTCGGTCGAGCAAAATACTGGGCGTCAACTTGAGGGGATTGAAGTCGACCGGATTTTTGTTGACCGTGCTTCAGGTAAAAATACTGACCGACCTAAATTTCAGGAAATGTTGAACTATGTCCGGGAAGGGGACAGGGTGATTGTACATTCCATGGATCGTTTTGCGCGAAGCCTGAAAGATTTGGTCACTGAAGTAGATAAACTGGTCAAACGAGGGATTGCCATCCAGTTTGTAAAAGAAAATATTACTTTTACGGCCGAATCCACCCCGATGGATAATTTGATGCTGCAATTGATGGGTGCTTTTGCACAGTTCGAACGTGAGATCATTTTAGAGCGGCAAAAGGAAGGAATAAAACTCGCCTCTGCTCAGGGGAAGTACAAAGGTCGGGTGCATAAACTAAAGCCTGACCAAGCTGAAGCTTTACGACAAGCATGGAGGGAAGGGAAGTATCCATCAAAAATGGCATTAGGAAAAGCTTTTGGGATTAGTCGTCAGGCGGTATACCGATATTTCTCTGTACACGACAAATTTCACAGAACCCTTATCCTATCAGGATTCTGCCTTCTTAAAATTGCCAAAATTTCCTTAAACTCTTCTTTTTTCCCAAAACCAATTAAACGCTGAATCGCCATTTGAACATAGTCTAAACCATAGCGAAATAAACTCATTGAGAGTCGTCCATGCTTCTTTATTTTTATCGCTTTTTTTTGATCATGTTGCCATTCACCCGTTAAGTAACACCAACAGAAGCTTATAGCTAACACCGCAATCAATTTTTTCACTCGTCTAGCGTCTGTCAAGCGCGTATTTTCAAGATTGAATCCTCGTCCTTTGAGACAACTGAATAAGGTTTCAATTTCCCAGCGTAATGCATAATCCTGAATAGCATTGGCATTAAACTGAGGAGAAACGACGAGTAAAAGCTCTCCATTTTCTAACTGTAGTGCACTCATATATAGTTTCACCCGACCAACCAAAATCCGTCGTTTACGACATTCAATTTGACCAAGTTGAAGATGGCGAAATAAATCACTAATTTTATGATTCTTCCCTAAATGATTGGTGACAATGAAGTTTTTTTAACACGAATGCAGAAGTTGATGTCTTGTTCAATTAACCATGTAAACCACTGCTCACCGATAAACTCTCTGTCTGCGAACACATTCACAATACGGTCTTTACCAAAAATGGCTATAAAGCGTTGAATCAAAGCAATGCGCTCTTTCGTATCTGAATTTCCACGTTTATTAAGCAATGTCCAAAGGATAGGTATCGCTATTCCACGATAAACGATTGCGAGCATCAGGATATTAATATTTCGTTTTCCCCATTTCCAATTGGTTCTATCTAAAGTCAGTTGCACTTGGTCGAATGAAAACATATTGAAAATCAACCGAGAAATTTGACGATAATCAAAATACTGACCTGCAAAGAAGCGCTGCATACGTCGATAAAATGATTGTGGTAAGCACTTGATGGGCAAGGCTTTAGATGCAGAAGAAAGATTACATGTTTGCTTTAAAATAATCACAAGCATGATGAGCGCAAAGCACTTTAAATGTGACTTGTTCCATTTTAGAGATTTGTTTAAGATAAGATATAACTCATTGAGATGTATCATAGTATTCGTCGTTAGAAAACAATTATTGTGACATTATTTCAATGAGTTATCTATTTTTGTCGTGTACAGAGCCGATATTTACAAGTTAGTGAATAGTGAACCGTACCGGGTTTGTCGGAGACTTTTTTATTTAAGTTAGGCCACCTGACCTAACGGGTTAATCTTATCATAGTACATTGCTTCAAACTCAAAAGGCGATACATAACCCAGTGCACTGTGTACACGCTTTTTATTGAACCAATCTACCCAGTTTAGTGTCGCAAGTTGTACATCTGCTAAACCTTGCCAATCTGCTTTTAGATATTCAATCACCTCTGTTTTGTATAAGCCATTCACCGTTTCAGCCAAAGCATTATCGTATGAATCACCAGTCGTACCGACTGATGCTCGTAAATTTGCTGCTTCTAAACGATTGGTATAGCGAATGGAAAGATATTGCACACCTCTGTCGGAATGATGAATCACATTCTTTGGCATGCCTAGATCGTGCAATGCTTGCTCCAATGCATCGAGCACCATATCTGTATTCATTCGTGTAGATACTTTCCAGCCAACAATTGCTCGTGAGAACACATCAATAATAAAGGCGGTATAGACTCAGCCTGAATTTGTTTGAATATACGTAAAGTCACTCACCCACAGTTGGTCAGGATGATCAGCAGTAAAATTACGTTTCACTAAATCATCTGCTCGTTTTTGGTCATCTCGGCTACGGGTGGTTTGTTTGTTCTTACCTCACCAAACACCTTGTATACCTAGCTTTTTCATTAATCGAGCAACAGTACAGCGTGCGATAACATAACCTTCACGTTTCAGTTTTTGCCAGACTTTACGTACACCATACCGACCTGAACTTTCCTTCCAAATTCGTTTAATTTGTTCAGCATGATGCAAGTCATGTAAATCTCGCTTTGCTCGATGTTCTGGATTTTCGCAGAGATCTAGAGTGCGGTAATAGGTTGAAGGTGCGATTGGTAAAATTCTACAAATCGCCTCGACTCCGTACAGCTCTTTATTATTATGGATAAAATCCACCATTATTTGTGTGGGCAGTCGAGCTCCGCCTGGGCGAAAAAAGCGGCTGCTTTACGTAGAATCTCATTGGCGCGTTGCAGTTCTTTATTTTCGCGTTCGAGTTGTTTGATACGTTCTTGGTCTGAAAGCTGCTGTACTTTAACTGGATTTTGCTGATCTAAATGCTTTTGATGCCAGGCACGTAGTGTTTCAGGAGTACAACCCTTGCGCAGTATACTGCTCAGGGAGCAATAGCGGTGATCGCAGCCCAATTCGATGGATAATCTTTTTCAGATTCAATCAATAATTGAACCGCTCTTTCTCTAATTTCAGGGGTATATTTTAATTTTGTCATCGGGATAGTCTCTCAGAATATTAACTCTCCGACAAACCCGGTACGGTTCAGTCTAGGATCAATTTAAAAAATGGGTGGTGTTTCAAAAAGTATGCTGAAAAAAAGCAGGTTGGATTTTGATAAAATAGAGAAATGCGAATAACTCTAGAAATCAAGTGTCCAGCCTGCCTAAGTGACAGTATAAAGAAAAATGGCACAAAAGTAGATGGTAAGCAAAATTACCAATGTAAAATATGCAGACGTCAATTTATTGGTGATCATGCTCTCAGTTATCAAGGCTGTCACTCAGGTATCAAAACCAAAATATTACACCTCATGGTGCGAGGCAGTGGTGTCAGGGATATAGCAGAAATTGAAAGAGTAAGTATCGGTAAAGTTCTACGGACACTTAGCCAATCAAAATATCAACTTCGAGCACAGCAAAGTCATTATGAAACCCTTGAAGTAGATGAGTTTTGGACTTTTGTTGGTCATAAGCAAAATAAACAATGGCTAATTTATGCCTATCATCGAGAAACAGGTGAAATTGTTGCTTATGTATGGGGTAACCGAGATTTAGCCACTGCAAAACGACTTAAATTAAAATTGAAGCAGTTAGGTGTAAGCTATACATGTATATCAAGTGACCATTGGGATAGCTTTGTTACGACCTTTAAAGAATGCAAACAGTTGATTGGTAAATTTTTCACTGTGGGTATAGAAGGCAATAATTGTCGATTACGGCATCGAATCAGGCGAGGCTTTAGGAGAAGCTGCAACTTCTCCAAAAAGCTTGAAAATCATTTCAAAGCCTTTGATTTAGTGTTCTTTTATATCAATAATGGATTCGTTTAATGCCAGCATACTTTTTGAAACACTACCCATTTTTCACCTATTAACCAATTAGAATTAAGTTTTAAGCAGCTAAGTAATTTTACAAATACTATATCCTCATTCTTTAAAGATCAAAAAAATTGCTTTTTTATCTAACTAAAAGGTGTCTACAAAATTGGTGGCTATTCACTATAAGTTATAGAAATTACTAGATGTTTCTTTAATTCTGTTCTTTTCTATTCATTCGACACATAAGCTCACGAATTACGTAAACCCTATATAAGTTTATTTTTTAAACACTCGGATGTCTTATTTCATACATTAATTTACAGCGATTTCTTGGCGCATAAGGCTCTAATAAAAGTGTTTTTTAATTCTTGGCAGCCTTGCTACGAGTCTGTTTAATGTTGAACTAGAAAGAGGAAATCCGCATGCGTGCTCTTACCTATCATGGTGCTCGGGATGTACGAGTTGAATCTGTTCCAGATCCAGTGATTCAGGAACCAGATGACGTTATTTTAAGGGTGACAGCCACCGCCATCTGTGGCTCAGATCTGCATTTATACCGGGGAAAAATCCCGGCCACTGAAGACGGTGATATTTTCGGCCATGAATTTATGGGAATTGTAGAAGAAGTCGGCCCACAAGTAACCGAAGTCAAAAAAGGTGATCGGGTAATTATTCCCTTTGTGATTGCATGCGGTCACTGTTTTTTCTGTGAACATGAACTAATGGCTGCCTGTGAAAATACCAATACCGGCCGTGGTGCAATTCTCAATAAAAAACAGATTCCACCAGGGGCAGCTTTATTTGGCTTTAGCCATCTGTATGGTGGTATACCGGGTGGTCAAGCTGAATATGTGCGGATCCCCAAGGGCAATGTCGGACCATTTAAAGTGCCAGGCTCCCTGCCTGATGAAAAAGTATTATTCCTGACCGATATTCTACCAACCGCCTGGCAAGCAGTGAACAATGCCCAAGTTGGTCGAGGTTCCAGTGTGGCGATTTATGGTGCTGGCCCAGTCGGTCTGCTGGCTGCTGCCTGTGCGCGGATGCTCGGTGCCGAGCAGATTTTTATGGTCGATCACCATCCTTATCGTCTGCGTTTCGCACATCAAACCTATGGAGTGATTCCGGTCAATTTTGATGAAGTCGATGCCGCTGAATTTATCATTCAAAATACCACGGGTTATCGTGGAGTCGATGCCGTCATTGATGCGGTCGGTTTTGAAGCTAAAGGCAGCATGCTGGAAACCGTAATGACCAACCTGAAATTAGAAGGTTCGAGTGGTTCAGCGTTAAGACAATGTATTGCAGCGGTCCGCCGCGGCGGTGTGGTGAGTGTACCTGGAGTTTATGCCGGTCCAATTCATGGCTTCCTGTTTGGTGATGCCTTTGACAAAGGTTTAACCTTTAAAATGGGACAAACCCATGTGCATAACTACTTGCCGCAGTTGCTAGAACATATTGAAAATGGAGATCTGTCTCCAGATCTGATTATTACCCATCGCATGAAACTGGAAGATGCTGCGGAAGGTTACCGTATTTTTGATAAAAAAGAAGAAGACTGTCGTAAAGTGATTCTGACGCCATAAATATGATTAAAGGAAAGCGCCATCAGGCGCTTTTTTATTTTTTATCATCATTTTATCAATCCTCTTTTTCTTGTTTTTAAGGTAAGCGTCCGCTGAACCCCATGCCTATTTTTTAATTTGAGTTGGATTTCCAGCGATGTGGTAGTAATTCTTCTATTTGGGTCGCTTTATGCGTCGGCAGCCTTTTCAGCACATCACTGAGATAGGCATACGGATCCAACCCATTCAGCTTTGCTGACTGGATTAAAGTCATGATATTTGCCGCTCGCTGTCCACTGCGCAGCGAACCTGCAAACAACCAGTTCTTACGGCCCAATGCCCAGGGACGCATTGAGTTCTCTGCCCAGTTATTGTCAATGGGTAGATTGCCATCATCCAGATAGCGGCTTAAGGCTGGCCAACGCTTCAGACTGTAATTGATGGCCTTGGCGGTGGGAGAACTCGATGGCACCGTCAGATAATGTTGGTTGAGCCATTCACACAGTTGTTGCATCACCGGTTGGCTGTGCTGTTGTCGGTATTCGCGGCGGTGTTCTGCTGTACCATCGGTCTTTTTCCTGAGTTCTGCTTCTATCGCATACAGTTTCTGAATCATCAGTAATGCCTGTTCAGCGATCTGACTTTTCCCGGTCACATGTAGCTCATGGAATTTACGACGTGCATGCGCCATGCAGCCCACCTCTATGACATCGCCTGATTTAAAGCGTGCTTTATAACCACTGTAATCATCACAGACCAGATGGCCCTGCCAGCCATTCAGGAACTCTTCTGCATGCTGACCTGAACGGCTATCCTGAAAGTCATAGATCACCGCTTGAACTGGATTGTACTGTGTAGTGGCATAGGCCCAGACATAACCTTTCTTCGGTTTTTTCTCATCATCACCCATCCGCATGATGGTGACCGGCGTTTCATCGGCATGGATCACCCGCTGTTGCAGCACCACCTGTTTTAAGGCATTGGCCAGAGGTTCCAGTTCCACACCGCAGCGACCTATCCAGTCAGATAACGTTGATCTAGAAAGCTCGATTCCCGCCCGCTGATAGATCAGACGTTGACGGTACAGCGGTAAATGATCGGCATACTTCGATACCAGCACATGGCTGAGCAGTTCAGGTGAAGCAATGCCTTTATCAATCACATAGGCAGGCATCGCTTGCTGAGTCAGGGTGTCACACTGATCACAGACCCATTTGCCACGCACATGCTGTTCCTTATAGAACTGTGCCGGTCTGAAATGTAGTTTTTCACTGATATCTTCGCCGATACGACGCAAGGTGCAGCCACAAGCACATTGGGTTGATGTTGGTTCATGCTCGATACGGATGGTGTGTAGATGATCGGGCAGCAGTCGACGTTTAGGTTTGTTGACTGTGGCTTTGTGTGTCGCTGCATCAGTTTTATCTGCATTCAGCCGTTCCAGTTCCAGATCAACAGCGGCAATATCTTCTTCGACCGCTTCATCCCACAGATGGATTTGTTTTGCGGTGAGATGTTCGTTTTTACTGCCAAATTTGTGCTGTTTAAATAGTGCGAGCTCATGCTCGTATTTTTGCGTGAGAATGGAAAGATGTTGAACTTTGGCATCCAATTGCTGGTTTGATTTTTCTAATTCTTGATTTGATTGTGCCAGAGACTGATGCTGCATCGCCAACTGCCGGGTAAATTCCAGCAGTTGTTCATGGGTCAGTTGGCTTAAATCAGGCAGCATTTTCATGACCGCAGTATGCCTGAGGTCATGACGCAGAGGAAATAGAACGTTTGGAGAATAGCAGAATGTAGCAGCCTAGTTTAGAGCATTGTTACCACTTGCTGTCGTCCAATGCGCTGCCAAGGCAAACCCTGAATTAGTGCCTGTAACTGTTCTGGACTGAGAGCTACGTTTTCACCCTGGTGAACTTTAGCCCAGTGGAATTTTCCCTGTTCCAACCGCCGGGCACACAGCCAGATGCCCAGTCCATCATGTACCAGCACTTTCATGCGATGGCCACGTTTATTACAGAACAGGTAAGCACAATGCGGTTTGATGTAGCCAAAGGCTCTCACCACCTGAGCCATGGCCGTATCCATACCTGCACGCATGTCCATGGGCTGAGTAGACAACCAGATTTCATCGATACGGATCATGTTGTAAGTGCCTTGAGTAATTCTGCTAAAGCAGATATTTCTGATACTTGCCATTTCAAGCCAATTTCTGCTTTTGAGTGGGGTAAAGTAATTTGAACCGTTAACATGCCAGTAGGGATAGGATCTAATGGTGCGGAGCAAGATAAGGTAATAAATGCAGGTTTATTCGGTAGTAGTGAGCGATCATTCCCTGGCTTAGCATCAATTAAGCGAATCCATTTGGATACAAGATTTGTATTCAATCCATGTTGCAAAGCGACCGAAGCAATTGAAACCTCCGATGCTTTACACGCCTGAACGATCTGCTGTTTAAATTCAGCACTATATGTTCTTCGTTTTATCGTAAGAGATGCGATGGATGTCTGGTTATTTGTAGTCATAAATTTAAGTTCCCACTTGTTTTTAAGTCAGGACTAAATTAAGGCTTATAGGACGAATTCATAAGGTGTGTTCAGCGGACGCTTACTTTTTAAGGGCTTTGTTGCACAAAGATTTGAAATGCAAAGCGC
This sequence comes from Acinetobacter sp. 802_lipA, assembly GCF_058242885.1. Lineage (NCBI taxonomy): Bacteria > Pseudomonadati > Pseudomonadota > Gammaproteobacteria > Moraxellales > Moraxellaceae > Acinetobacter > Acinetobacter sp. 802_lipA. Next base: position 122,990 of record NZ_JBZAYP010000002.1, on the reverse strand, counting down.
CCCTAATTGAGCCAAATTTAAGGCGTAACTTGGGTAAGTGGTCGACCTAATTCCGTAAATCTGTTAAGGACTGCTACACGTGCATGGATCTCATTCACTTGGCTATCAAAACTCCTTGCACTGAGTTTATCTCCTAATAATTTGATGCAATGCATCTTAGTTTCAACCAAACTTCGCCGATGATAGCCTGACCATTTTTTCCATAGTGTCCTGCCTAAACGTTTAATTGTTCGAAGTAATTCATTTCGCTCTAGCGAGCTACTCTTTGTATCTTTCCATGGTTTCGCATTTTTTCTAGGTGGAATCACCGCATGCGCTTGCCGATCTGCAATGACCTGACGGCATTGCTTGGTGTCATAAGCTCCATCGGTATAAACAGAGTCAATCCGCTCATCTTGTGGAATCTGATTAAGTAAATCACCAAGCACCTGTGAATCACTGACATTATTGGTTGTAAGCTGAACTGCTCGTATTTGCAGGGTTTTAGCATCTATACCAATATGAAGTTTACGCCATTGGCGACGATATTCAGGTCCATGTTTCTTGCGTTTCCATTCGCCCTCACCTAGAAACTTCATGCCTGTAGAGTCCATGAGTAGATGCAGCCCATCGCTACTTTTTTGGTAGCTGATTACAATATCAATATGCTTTTGTCTTCTACAAAGCGTGGTGTAATCTGGAGCTATCCAATTTAATCCGCAAAGTTTAATCAGACTTTGCACAAAGCCAGTGACCATACGTAAAGACAGACGGAATAAGGATTTAATCATTAAGCAGCATTGGATGGCTGCGTCGGAGTAGGTTTGATTTCGCCCTTGTTTGCCTTTTGATGGCGCATACCATTGCGTAGCAGGATCAAACCAAATGGCAATATTTCCGCGACTCATGAGTGCTCGGTTATATGCGGGCCAATTGGTTGTGCGGTAGATTTTCTGTGTAGGCTTCTTCATTTGAAAATTATATCGCTGAAAAAGCCGTTACAGATAGGTTTGTGCAACAAAGCCCTTAGTTGAAAAAAACTTTTAGATTTCATGCTCACACACCACCTAAAACAAAAAAATATCTGATTGATTTTACAGGCTTTTAATTTAAGGTTTTATTCTACCCACTCGCAATATCAACGTTTAGTATCACGACTCACTAACTCATTAACTAAATATGGAGCAGTACGACTATCTTGATTTTCTGTTATTTGTTTTGGTGTTCCTGCCACAACAATATTCCCACCAGCATTTCCAGCACCTGGTCCCACATCAATCACCCAATCTGCTTGTGCAACGGCACGCATATCATGCTCAATCATAACCACGGTATTACCCGCATCGACTAATCGCTGCAATTGAACTAACAATCGATCTACATCTGATGGATGCAAACCTGTAGTTGGCTCATCAAGTATATACAGTGTATTTCCACGCTGATTGCGTTGCAGCTCGGTCGCCAATTTAATACGTTGCGCTTCTCCACCAGATAGTTCAGTCGCTGGTTGCCCTAAACGTAAATAACCAAGGCCAATTTCCTTTAATAATTGTAGTGAACGAGCAATCGAGACCTCTCCATCAAAAAAATCACGTGCTTCATTGACGGTCATTCCTAATACTTCAGCAATATTACGTCCATTCCAGCGAATTTTCAGAGTGTCATCATTATATCGAGCACCATGACATGTCGGACAAGGGGCATATACACTTGGCATAAACAATAATTCTACACTGACAAAGCCTTCACCTTCACAAGTTTCACATCGCCCTTTAGCCACATTAAACGAAAAACGTCCAGCATCATAATGAGCTTGGCGAGCTTCAGGAGTCCCAGCAAATAACTTTCTAACATGATCAAATAAACCCGTATAAGTTGCCAGATTAGAACGTGGAGTACGGCCAATTGGTTTTTGATCAACCTGTACCAGACGCTGTATAGCCTCCACATCACCAGCCAGAGAACCCTGTGTAACCTCGGTAACCAACATTCCTTCATTTAAAGGATTATTTTCATTATTGTTTTCAGTTTCAGATTCATTGCCTAAATATGAAAGTACTAACTCGGGTAAAGCTTGAGAAACGAGACTAGATTTACCTGAACCTGAAATACCTGTAACTGCTGTAAGTACACCAAGAGGTATACGAGCATCAATATTATGCAGGTTATGTCGGTAAATATTGTTAAGTTCAAGCCAACCAGAGGGTGTACGTCCATAACTTTGAGTAACTGGGATTTTATTAAATAAATAACTTGCAGTACGTGAAGCTGAAATCTCTCTTAAACCCTGAGGTACTCCACTATATAAAATATTACCACCTTGCTCTCCTGCATCTGGTCCAACATCCACTAACCATTGAGCACGACGCATGAGCTCTAAATCATGCTCTACAACAAATACGGAGTTTCCAGCGTCTCTTAATTTATCGAGAGAATCATATAATGACTGACTATCTGAAGGATGTAATCCAGCAGACGGTTCATCCAGTACATAAACTACACCAAATAGCATAGAACTTAATTGTGTTGCTAAACGCAAACGTTGTAACTCTCCCGCTGAAAGAGTCGGTGTGGCTCTATCTAATGTTAGATAACCAAGACCTAACTGGCGTAATTGATTTAAACGCCCCACCACACCATTTGCTAAACGCTGCGCAGCAATTTTCTTTTCATCTGAAAGTGCTGACGTACGTCTTACATCTGGAGATACAGAATGCACTGCTCTACCTGTTGTTGCTCGTTCGGATCTATCAAGTTGGGTTACTTTATTATTAGTCTTTTCTCCAGCATCATGAGCGTCGAAATTGCCAAGAACAATGGGCTCAAGCAGGCAAGTTAACTTATCCAAAGAAAGTTGCATAAACTCACCAATATCTACTCCAGCAAAGGTAATAGATAAGGCTTCTGGTTTAAGGCGTTTACCATGACAGGAAGGGCATATTTTTCCTTCCATAAAACGTGAAACACGTTTTTTCATCAACGTACTTTGGGTATTAGCAAAAGTATGAAGGACATAGCGACGAGCACCAGTGAAAGTGCCCATATAGCTGGGTTCTAGTTTACGTTTAAGTGCAGATTGAGTCTCAGCGGGGCTTAAACCAGCATAGACAGGAACTGTTGGGGTTTCTTCAGTAAATAAAATCCAGTCTCTATCCGATTGCGGTAAATCTTTCCATGGTCGATCGACATCATACCCTAGGGTTACTAGGATATCGCGTAAGTTTTGCCCGTGCCAAGCAGGTGGCCATGATGCGATAGCTCTCTCACGAATACTGAGTGTTGGGTCAGGAACCATTGTCGATTCTGTAACTTCATAAATGTGACCTAAACCATGACAGGTAGGACAAGCACCTTGAGGAGTGTTCGGTGAAAAGTCCTCGGCATATAACATTGGCTGATCGGCAGGATATGCACCAGCACGCGAATAAATCATTCGCACGAGACTTGATAAAGTTGTTACACTTCCAACAGAAGAACGGGTATTACTTGCACCACGTTGTTGTTGCAATGCTACTGCTGGTGGTAGACCATCAATAGCATCAACATCTGGTACTCCGGCCTGATCTATTAAGCGTCTTGCATAAGGTGCAACAGATTCGAAATATCTTCTTTGTGCTTCAGCAAAAATAGTTCCAAAAGCAAGTGATGATTTTCCTGAACCCGATACACCTGAGAAAACAACAAGTGCATTTCTTGGGATAGAAACATCTACATCCTTAAGGTTATGCTCACGTGCACCTCGAACTTCAATACAATTATTAGATAAAGTAATGTTATTGTGTTCACCAAAAGAATGTATTTTCATGTTTCTACGAGCCTGTAAATTATTTTGTGTAAGTCTCATTTTTTATAAATGATCTTTTAATCGATCATCGAACTGAATCGTAAACCAATTCATTGCTAAACGCCAATTTTGAATTGGCATGGTCCATTTTTTAGCAGCATTTGAAGTTGCTAAATAAATGACCTTTTTCACTGAATCATCAGAAGAGAAGATCTTTCTCTTTTTAGTTGAATGGCGGATCACGCTATTCAATGATTCAATTGCATTTGTTGTATAAATCGCATGACGTATTTCAGCAGGATAGCTAAAGATCGTTCGGATATTTTCCCAATTTGCCCGCCAGGATTCTCCAATTTTTGAATACTGGTGATTCCATTGATCGCAGAAGATATCTAGGGGCTTTAAAGCATTTTCCTCTGTACTTGCCTGATAGATCGCCTTCAATCCTGCTGTTACAGCTTTGTAGTCCTTCCAGCTCACAAATCTCAGGCTATTGCGTACAACATGTACGATACACAGCTGGATATCAGTATGAGGGTAGACAGAGGCTATCGCATCAGGAAAGCCTTTTAGTCCTGAGAAGCGCTGCTTCGCAAGGCAGGCTACAAGAATATCTTGCACTCCTCGATTTTTAAGCTCTGTCATGACTGACAGCCAGAATTTGGAACCTTCTGTTTGAGCAAGCCACATGCCAAGAAGTTCTTTTTGGCCATCCAGGTTAATGCCTAATGCTAAATAAACTGATTTATTGATTACTGTTGAATGCTGACGAACCTTAACAACAATGCAATCTAAATAGACAACAGGATAAAGACTATCGAGTGTTCTATTTTGCCATTCTGTCACTTGTTCAATGACAGCATCCGTCACCTTACTAATAAGGGAGGCAGATACATCGGCATCGTACATTTCTTTAAAAAAGCAACAATTTCTCTATTTGTCATTCCTTTCGCATATAGCGAAAGAATTTGATCATCCATGCTAGTAATGCGTGTTTGATGCTTCTTAATAATCTGTGGTTCAAAAGAGCCATCACGATCACGAGGGATATCTAAAGCAAGCTGCCCATCTTGTGTTAGAACTGTTTTGGAGCTAAAACCATTACGTGCATTAGATCCTTTCTTAGGTTGATGCTTTTCATAGCCTAAATGTTCAGAAAGCTCAGTATTCAGAGCGGTTTCGATCATGAACTTTTTAAATATGGCTGTCATTTGGTTTAAATCTTCAGGAGTTTTTAAACCTTTAGCTAATTCAGCTGCCATACTTTTGATTGTAGCTTCATCCATGTGAAGTACCTCTTTTTATTATCCTCAGTAGGATAAATGAAAATTAAGTACTTACACAAAATTTAGAACAGTCCCACAACTCATTTTGTTGAACTATATCTGTACAACAACTCTACCTCGAATTTTTCCATCTAAAATTTCATTTGAAATATTTAAAGCATCTGTTAACTGAATTTCAGTCGTTACTGTTTCTAATTTTGTTTGATCTAATTCTGTAGCCAAACGTTCCCATGCTTCTTTTCTTAATTCGATTGGTGCCATCACGCTATCAATTCCATATAAGGTAATCCCTCTTAGAATAAATGGAGCAACTGTTGCTGGAAAATCCATTCCGCCTGCCAAACCACACGCAGCAACTGCACCACGATATTTTGTACTAGCACATGCATTGGCTAAAGTATGGCTTCCAACAGTATCAATTACGCCAGCCCAAACTTCTTTGTTTAATGGCTTTCCTGGGGAAGATAATTCAATACGATCAATAATTTCACTCGCCCCTAGATAGGTTAAATATTCTGACTCTTGAGGTCGACCAGTCGAAGCTGTAATCTCATAACCAAGATGATTCAAAATAAGGCACTGTTGCAAATAGGCTGACATGATAAGCTAAATATCTTATTTATTTCGAGATACAGCAGATGAATCCCTTCCACGGTCGGCACTTTCAAGGTGAAATCATTCTTTGGGCTGTTCGTTGGTATTGTAAATATGGCATCAGCTATCGTGAACTTCAAGAAATGCTCGCTGAACGAGGCATAAATGTGGATCACAGTACAATTTATCGTTGGGTTCAGCGTTATGCTCCAGAAATGGAAAAACGGTTACGCTGGTATTGGCGTAATCCTACAGATTTACATTCATGGCATATGGATGAGACTTATATCAAAGTGAAGGGGCGATGGACTTACCTGTATCGTGCAGTTGATCAACGGGGTCATACGATTGACTTTTACCTTTCCGCTAGACGGAACAGTAAATCAGCCTATAGTTTTCTAGGAAAGATCTTCAATACGGTGAAAAAATGGCAAATTCCAAGGGTCATCAATACAGATAAAGCAGCGACCTATGGCCATGCTTTATCACGATTAAAGCGAGAAGGAAAATGTCCAGTAGATATTGAGCACAGGCAGATTAAGTATAAAAATAATGTCATTGAATGTGATCATGGTAAGTTAAAGCGAATCATCAGGGCCACATTAGGATTCAAATCTATGAAGACTGCTTATGCGACAATTAAAGGTATTGAAGTCATGCGTGCACTACGTAAAGGACAAGCATCGTCATTTTATTATGGTCAGCCTCAGGGTGAAGTGTGTCTAATCAACAGGGTTTTCGGTCTCTAAGCACTTTTTAAAGGGAACATCATCGACTCAAATCACTATTTGCAACAGTGCCGTTTAAATTCATGATCACCAAAATTTTCTAGGATAAGAGCATTCATCATCTTATTCATAGTTATTCCTTATTCTTAACTGGGGGATGATATGCACAGTACCAAAATAAATTAATCCAATAAATGATATTTATAGGATTTAATAATTCCTAAATAATGAATAATAAATATCATCCGCTCACTAAAAATATTCTAGTACAGTCTGTAAAGGCAGTTTAATCTAAACTGTCGGTAGTATTTTCAAGGCTTGAAACGTTCAAAATATCTACAAAGTGGCTAAAATTTGAAACATAATTCTAAAAGGTCACAGCATCACAAAGAACATGAGCCAAAATAAAAAAATGGGAGCTGAAAGTCCCATTCTTTGTGACTTTAGCATCAGCTCTACGATGTTAATTTAAAAAAAAACTAAAAACAGGGATAGAAAATTTTCGCTAAAGGTCTTTTTGATTTTCGATTTATAAAAAATATTGCTTTTTTTATACTATGGGGTACTATAGTATTAATGCTAGCAAGTAAGGAGGTCTGATGCCTAATCAGGTTGAAGACAAAAAAAAGATTCTTCTACGCGTCAGAAAGATCAAAGGTCAGACGCAAGCGATTGAAAAAGCGTTAGAAGACAATGTGGAATGTGGTGCAATTCTGCAACAAATATGCTCTGTGCGTGGTGCTATTAATGGTTTAATGAATGAAATGTTGGAGGTTCATTTAAAGGACACTTTAGTATCAGGTGAAACTACAGAACAACAACGAAAAGAAGAATTGGCTGAAATCGCCAAGATTCTAAAATCATATTTAAAATAGATCTGTATAAGGAATTATTCCATGAAGTCACGTGCTGCTGTTGCGTTTGGTCCTGGTCAACCTCTTCAAATTGTTGAAGTTGATGTTGCACCACCGAAGAAAGGTGAAGTATTAATCAAGATCTCCCATACCGGTGTGTGTCATACAGACGCATTTACTTTATCTGGCGATGATCCTGAAGGTGTTTTTCCTGCTATTCTCGGGCATGAAGGTGCTGGTGTTGTAGTTGAGGTTGGTGAAGGCGTGACTAGCGTCAAACCAGGTGATCACGTAATTCCACTTTACACTGCTGAATGTGGCGAGTGCGTATTCTGTAAATCTGGAAAATCGAACTTGTGTATTTCCGTTCGCGAAACTCAAGGTAGAGGTGTAATGCCAGATGGTACCACTCGTTTTTCCTACAATGGTCAACCGATTTATCACTATATGGGCTGCTCAACGTTCAGTGAATACACTGTAGTGGCAGAAGTATCATTGGCTAAAATCAATCCTGAAGCCAATCACGAACATGTCTGCTTACTGGGTTGTGGTGTCACAACGGGTATCGGTGCAGTACACAACACGGCTAAAGTACAAGAAGGTGATAGTGTTGCGGTCTTTGGTTTAGGTGGTATTGGTCTGGCAGTCGTACAAGCCGCACGTCAAGCTAAAGCAGGGCGTATTATTGTAGTTGACATGAATCCAGATAAATTTGCGCTGGCAAAAGAGTTTGGTGCAACGGACTTCTTGAACCCTAAAGACTACGACAAACCAATCCAGCAAGTCATTGTCGAAATGACTGGCTGGGGTGTAGATCATTCATTTGAATGTATTGGTAACGTGAATGTAATGCGTGCAGCCCTTGAAAGTGCACACCGTGGCTGGGGACAATCCGTAATTATTGGTGTAGCTGGCGCAGGTCAGGAAATCTCTACCCGTCCATTCCAGCTTGTTACTGGTCGTAAATGGCTAGGTTCTGCCTTTGGTGGCGTAAAAGGTCGTACGCAACTTCCAGGAATGGTTGAAGATGCCATGAACGGTAAAATTCAATTAGAACCATTTGTGACACATACGATGGGCTTGGATCAGATCAATGAAGCCTTTGATCTAATGCATGAAGGTAAGTCAATTCGTACTGTAATTCATTACGAATAATTCCGTCAGACCTTATACTTTTCCATGCATGTGCATCATGAATGACATGCATGGAATTCTCCAAAACGGCACATCATCTGTAAAACAGATCTATCTGTGTAGGCATCGTGTATAGGTTCAATCAACCTGCCTACATTTTAAATCTTTATCACTATTCTCTGTGGAGAATGTCGGACTCTTTGTTTACTCGATTTCTCATGAAGTCTTGCTCAACATAGGTAATTGATTATGGAAATAATTGAGAAACATGCTTCTTTTGGTGGATCGCAAGAAGTGTATCGCCATCAGTCAATAGCATTAAACTGTTCAATGAAATTCTCAATATATCTGCCACCTCATGACAAAGATGAGCGGTTGCCAGTTTTATATTGGTTATCAGGACTGACTTGCAACGAACAGAACTTTATTACTAAAGCCGGAGCACAAAAGTATGCGGCTGAACATAAAGTCATTATTGTTGCACCAGATACCAGCCCACGTGGAGAAGATGTACCAGATCATGCAGATTATGATTTAGGCCAAGGTGCAGGATTCTATGTGAATGCAACACAAGCACCTTGGTCACAGCATTTCAAAATGTATGATTATATTGTGGAAGAGCTCAGAAATCTGATTGACCTAAATTTTCCGACCAATCAAGTCCAAAGTATTATGGGTCATAGCATGGGTGGTCATGGTGCATTAGTAATTGGGTTAAAAAATCCTGAGCTGTATAAAAGTATTTCTGCTTTTGCACCGATTGTTGCACCTAGCCAAGTACCTTGGGGGAAAAAGGCTTTCACACATTACCTAGGTGAAACCGAAACTTTATGGAAAAGCTATGATGCGATTGAATTAATCAAAAACGCTGAAGTTCATATACCTATTTTAGTCGATCAGGGAACAGCTGATGATTTTCTTGAAGAACAGTTAAGGCCTAAGCTTCTTAGTGATATGTGTTTGGAACAAGAATATCCTCTTACACTTAACCTAAGAGAAGGGTATGACCATAGCTATTACTTCATTGCGAGCTTTATAGAGAAACATATAGAGTTTCACAGCAAACTCCTAGCTAAATAACTTTGATAGATATGAGGATGTACATGTTGTTCTTGAATGCTTCTTGAGCAATATAATTTTCAGATGAAGAGGTCAGCTTATAAATCTAAGGTAGAGTCAATTGATCCTTATATAACTAAGATTGAATTTAACCATCTCATATCTTAATTTTTTGATTCAAATGTTAATGATATTAACTTGAATAAATTCATAGCATTATGTCGGAATAAAAAAACAGATTTTGGCTCAGCTATGGGATTTTTTTTTAACTTTTATACAACAAAACTTTCTGACATGCATACATTAGCAATGTCAGAATCAGTTTTAATTCTAGTCAATTGTGGAGTTTTAGTCATGCTTAAAACAGCTTTATATGTCCGCCTTGAAGCTAAACCGGGTAAAGAAGACGAAGTGGAAGCTTTCCTTAAAGCCGGTTTACATATTGTAATGGAAGAACCTGCGACAGTTGCGTGGTTTGGCCTACGTCTTGGACCTACAACATTTGGTATATTTGATGCATTTCCTGATGAGGCGGGTCGCCAAGCACATCTATCTGGCAAGGTTGCAGCTGCTTTGATGGCTCAGGCCGATGAGCTATTTTCAGAGCCACCGTCTATTGAAAAAGTAGATGTTTTGGCGAGTAAACTACCAGCTTAAACCGACGCTTAAATGTATGAGTGTGCTGCCTGAAATTTGGCACTGTTGCAAATAGTGATTTGAGTCGATGATGTTCCCTTTAAAAAGTGCTTAGAGACCGAAAACCCTGTTGATTAGACACACTTCACCCTGAGGCTGACCATAATAAAATGACGATGCTTGTCCTTTACGTAGTGCACGCATGACTTCAATACCTTTAATTGTGGCATAAGCAGTCTTCATAGATTTGAATCCTAATGTGGCCCTGATGATTCGCTTTAACTTACCATGATCACATTCAATGACATTATTTTTATACTTAATCTGCCTGTGCTCAATATCTACTGGACATTTTCCTTCTCGCTTTAATCGTGATAAAGCATGGCCATAGGTCGCTGCTTTATCTGTATTGATGACCCGTGGAATTTGCCATTTTTTCACCGTATTGAAGATCTTTCCTAGAAAACTATAGGCTGATTTACTGTTCCGTCTAGCGGAAAGGTAAAAGTCAATCGTATGACCCCGTTGATCAACTGCACGATACAGGTAAGTCCATCGCCCCTTCACTTTGATATAAGTCTCATCCATATGCCATGAATGTAAATCTGTAGGATTACGCCAATACCAGCGTAACCGTTTTTCCATTTCTGGAGCATAACGCTGAACCCAACGATAAATTGTACTGTGATCCACATTTATGCCTCGTTCAGCGAGCATTTCTTGAAGTTCACGATAGCTGATGCCATATTTACAATACCAACGAACAGCCCAAAGAATGATTTCACCTTGAAAGTGCCGACCGTGGAAGGGATTCATCTGCTGTATCTCGAAATAAATAAGATATTTAGCTTATCATGTCAGCCTATTTGCAACAGTGCCGAAAATATTACCTTCACAGCTCAGGCCACTCCGATGGATAATCTGATGTTACAGCTCATGGGAGCTTTTGCTCAATTTGAGCGAGAAATTATCTTAGAACGTCAGAAAGAAGGTATCAGGCTCGCAGCAGCTCAGGGCAAATATAAAGGTCGTGTCCATAAATTGAATCCCGATCAGGCCAAAGCGTTACAACAAGCCTGGGATGAAGGGATGTATTCATCCAAAGTTGATCTGGCAAAAGCATTTGATATTAGTCGACAAGCAGTTTATCGGTATTTAAAAAAAATTAATTAGTCACTAGATGGACCAAAAGGTATCTACAAATCGGGGGCTATTACAATTACTTTATATATTCAATCTCGTTGATGATAGGTCATATTTTTAAAAATCCATAAATATGACCTACCGATTTTAGAAAAGAAAGAATGATTTAGAAGCGATAACGAACGCCGGCTTCAAGCGAACGTTCTGGACCTACATAAATTCCCTGACGCAAGCTTGCAATATAACGTTTGTCCGCCAAGTTTTTCACGGCACCATAGAATTCAACTTGATCATTAAGCGTATAACGCGTAGTCAAATCAACTGTCGTATAGCCATTGATTTTGCCCGTGAAAAAACCAGATGTGTTTTCTACAATTGGTTTTGTATTCAATTCATCGGTAAATTGTGAACCCGTATAATTCGCGCTTAACTGCGTACGTAAACCTGCATAGGTATAACCTAAACCTAGGTTTGCTATCCACTCTGGTGTATACGGAACACGATCGCCATCTCTTGATTTAAGCGTACCATTTTTATTATAACGGTCGCCCTTGAACTGAGCATCTATTACCCAAGTCAGATTGGCGAATACATCAAATCCGTTGTCCAATTCTAGATTAACCGCGCCTTCTAGGCCTTGGTTATAGGTTTTACCGCCATTTGTACTTTGAAAGTCAGAATTACTGTTCGCTGGAATAATCTGATTATCAAAGTCCATACGGAAAGCAGTCATTTCATAGCTCAAAGCATCTTGTTGACCTCTTAAACCAAATTCCCAACTCACGGCAGTTTCCGCATCCAATTTTTGGTCTTGCAAGCCACTGAGAGAGTCACCATTCAATGCTGGGGAAAATGCTTTATAGACACTACCATACAACTGTACAGCTGGATCTAACTGGAATGTCATACCAAGTCCAGGCATCACTTCCGTATTTGAGGTCTTAACCAACTCACTCTTTTTCTTATCTTCACGTTGCTGCTCATAATGTTCAATACGAACCCCCGGTGTCACCGACAGCTGGTCGGTAATATCTAAACGGTTTTGAGCATAGAAAGCGACACTTTTAGCAGAATCTTTAACATCCTTATCGATCGTGCCTGTACGTGGCGTTGCACGAGTGGCTTTAATGGTGACATCATCCATTTTTTCATTCATCAGGCGTAAGCCAACTTCTGCCTCACTTGAAATATTGAATAAAGTATGTTTGGTCACTAAGCGGGTTTCAGCACCGATACGTTCAAATGCACGATTATTGCCATTCAATGTATCTTTATATATCCACTGACCTGCAGCTTTTGATGCAGCTCCGTCAACATCATAACGCCAGTAATCACGATTCATTTCACTCCAATAAAATAATGTTTGCAGTTCCATATCATCATTTATATTCCAGCGGTGATTAACATCGAAAGAATTACGTTCTGTTAAGAACCAGTCATCTGGTGCAGGGTTGCTCTCTTTCTCATTTTGATATTCGCCCAGGAACTGCCCGCGATAAGAGATGTTGGCATCATTCTCATAATGGGTGAATTTCACACCTAACCATTGATTATCACCAATTGCTGTGCCCGCCTTAATGACAGCATCTTTCATTTCATAGCCCTTGTCCATGAAACCGTCACTTTTTGCCCAGCTTAAAATTGCCCCAACCTTACTGTCTTTGTTTGGAGAACTTCCTCCTAATTCAACTGTTGTTTTATACGTATCCCAAGAGCCAACCGATACATCAACCAGAGCACCATCTTTCGGTTGCTTAGTCTGGTAATTGATCACCCCTCCAATGTTCAGTGGACCATAACGCAAAGCTGAAGAACCTTTCATCACTTCAATACTATCCATGCGCTGTACACGTGGATTGTAATAACGACCATTTCCAACAAATAGACCAGGAGCTACAGGCACACCATCTTCTAAAATTAAAGTTTTATAATCAGCTGAACTGATACCTCGCATACCAATATTGGCAACTACAGCAGACTCTTCCTCAGGTTTCACATAGACACCGGAAACACGTTTTAAGATATCTTCTGTAGATGTCGGAATAACTTGTTTAATTTGCTCTTGGTCTACTATCACCGCTGCCCCCGGAATCTTCGAAACAGCGTCCTCCTGTGAGCCAATCACCTGAATCATAGGCAACACCATACTTTTTTGTTCTTGCTCAGGGGCTGCATATAAATTAGGTATAAAACTACTGAATAATAATCCGCTCATGACGATTGGATTTTTCAAAAAGCAACGTTTTTCCATGTTTACCTCTATTTAAAAGATCGGGGTGGCAATCGATTGGCAGATAAATTAACTTACAAAACAAGTAAATTGCAACACAAATAATAACAATTATCACTTATATTTTAAAAATGATTATCTTTTATAAGAAATGAATCTTAATAAAATCGATTGTTTTTCTAAAATTTATTCTGATTTTCTCTGTACACGACAAATTTCATAGGACCCTTGTCCTATCAGGCTTTTTCTTTCTTAAAATTGCTAGCACTTTCTTAAATTCTTCTTTTTTTCCAAAACCAATCAAACGTAGAATAGCCATTTGAACATAGTCCAAACCGTAGCGAAATAAACTTACTGAAAGTCGTCCATGCTTCTTTATTTTTATCGCTTTTTTCCGATCATGTTGCCATTCACCTGTTAAATAGCACCAACAGAAACCGATAGCTAGCACTGCTATCAATTTCTTGACTCGTCTAGGGTCTGTTAAACGAGTATTTTCAAGATTGAATCCACGTCCTTTGAGACAACTAAATAACGTTTCGATTTCCCAGCGTAATGCATAATCACGAATAGCAGAAGCATTAAACATAGGAGAAACAACAAGTAAAAGTTCTCCATCTTCTAATCGTAGCGCACTAATATACAGTTTCACTCGACCAACCCAAATACGTCGTTTACGACATTCAGTTTGACCAACTTGAAGATGACGAAATAAATCACTAATTTTATGATTCTTGGCTAAGTGATTGGTCACAATAAAGTTTTTTTAACACGTATACAAAAGTTAATGTCATTTTCAATTAACCATGTAAACCATTTCTCACCGATAAATTCTCTGTCTGCGAACACATTCACAATACGGTCTTTACCAAAAATAGAGATAAAGCGTTGAATCAAAGCAATACGCTCTTTTGTATCTGAATTTCCACGTTTATTGAGCAATGTCCAAACAATAGGTATGGCTATTCCACGATAGACGATGGCTAACATCAAGATATTGATATCTCGTTTTCCCCATTTCCAATTAGTTCTATCCAAAGTTAATTGGACTTTATCGAATGAAAATATATTGAAAATTAACTGAGAAATTTGACGATAATCGAAATACTGATCTGCAAAGAAGCGTTGTATACGTCGATAAAATGATTGTGGTAAGCACTTGATGGGTAAGGCTTTAGATGCAGAAGAAAGATTACATGTCTGTTTTACAATTAATGCAAGCATAATCAGTGTAAAACATTTTGCATGTGACTTGTTCCACTTTAGATATTTGTTTAAGATGAGATGTAACTCATTGAAATGTGTCATCATATTCGTCGTCAGAAAACAAGTATTATGCCATTATTTCAATGAGTTATCTTTTTTTGTCGTGTACAAAGCTGATTTTTTAAATTTGTTTTATTAATTGCCTGACTGCAAGAAAGGCATCCATCTTTAAGATCACACTATGCTATTCGAATAAATGCTATAGCAATCATAGATTATTATTATACCACTCCATTGAAATAACCTAACATTCAGCCCATTTGCGAGTTCCAATCGATTAGATGAGTTGGGTTCGTTTGGCAAACTGGTTCCAAGCCATGCAGCAAGCATCAACAATCTCGGTATAATCTTTAAAGCATCGGTTTGATAAATAAAGTTGTTTTAACCACTGCCACACCTGTTCCATCGGATTCAGTTCAGGTGAATATGGCGGTAATTTTAATAAACTGACATTCGTCAAGTTGAGACTCGTTTGATGCCAGCCAGCGCCATCAACGATCACAACAGCTATGATGCCCCTCAGGAACTTGTGCTGAAATCTCCTGTAAATGTAGACGCATTCCTTCGATATTTGCTCTCGGGAGAACCAATCCACAACAGACTCCTCGGGCAGGGCAAATGGCACCATAAATATAACTGTACTCAAATTGCTGCTGACGAACCAGGCGTGGTCGTTCACCCCGGTAATGCCAAACACGGCTGATCGAACCTTGCTGTCCTACTCTTGACTCATCTTGAAACCATAAATCAACTTTCGCTAAATCTGCAGATGCAGGAAGGATTTCTTTGAGTTTGCTGGCAATTTTTTTTTAAATTCAGCTTGAGCAGCGTCGTTCTTTTCTGGGTGGGCAGAGCGACCTGATACCCAGCTCATGCCAATCTGCTTTAACAGTTTGTACAAGCTATTAGGGTTGTAAACCACGTTGAATTTCTGCTGAATGAGTTCGGCAATGTTTACCGCAGTGACCCGGCCACCGCCACGTTGTTGCTGGAGAGCCACGATCTCGGTTTTGAGTTGTTCTTTTTGCTCGATTGACAACGGGCTATGGCGGCCTCGACCTTCCCGATCATACAGGCCATTGATGCCTTGAGTCTGAAAGGTACGCCGCAACTTGCGTATAGTAATGGGATTAAAGCCAAACTGTTCAGCAACCTGTTGAGGAGAAACGCCTTTTGCCATTTGGGCGAGCATTAAGAGTCGAACCCGCGTGCGTGGATTCGACTCTGTTTTGGACAGTGCGATGAAATCAATATCAGTTAATTGATAGGCAGATATTTTACTCATACAACTATATTAGCTTATTTCGATTGAATGGTATTAGAGAAAATTTTTTATTTTATAGATTACAGACATCTTTATTGATGAGTGGAATGCTTAAGTTTTTGATCAAGAAGAACCGTTTAATCAGTTCTTCTTATACTTACAGATGCTTTAATTTCATTATAATATTTTCTTATCGGCTATTTTTACTCATACGAGCAAGTAAAATCACCGGTATCAAGCCTACCAATACGATCAGTAAAGCTGCGATTGCGCCATCTTCATAGGTGCCTCTTGAGGCTTCCGCATAGAGCTGTGTGGCCAGCGTTTCCATATTCAGTGGCCTCAATAAGAGTGTGGCAGGTAATTCTTTCATACAGTCTACAAAGATCAATAATGCAGCCGAGATGATCGCGGGGCGTAAAAGAGGGAAATGAACGCGCCATAAAATATCCCGTTTGTTCTGTCCTAAATTACATGCAGCATCATCAAGAACCGCATGGATCCGATTATATCCGGATTCTATGCTACCAATTGAAATCGCTAGAAAACGCACCGCATAGACGTAGATCAAGGTAAAACTGGTCCCCAAAAAGAGTAGCCCGGTAGAAATGCCAAGCTGGAATTCAAAAAAATCCGCCACGGCATGATCGAGAGCACCTAACGACAGCATCAGGCCAATGGCAAGTACCGTCCCCGGAATGGCATAACCTAAACTTGAAATTCGGCTAAACCATGTAGTTCGACTAAATCGTGCAGCGCTGACAATGAAGAAACCTACCAGAATAGTAATAAACGTCGCGATGCTGGCCAAGGTAAGGGTATTGATCGAAGCTTGTAATAAATATTCAGAAAAACCCGCATATTGAATACGTTTATAAGACTCTACCAGCAAATGGCTAAATGGGATCAAAAAGCCGATCGTAACGGGAATCAACCCAAGCACGAATAAGGTGAGCGCTCTGCTTCCTGTAACGGGCTGAGCGGGCATCAGGCGACTGCGTTGAGCAGAGTTCATATAACGCTGTTTGCGTCGTCCCAACCTTTCTACGATCACTAAAAAGGTAATGATCATCAGCATAAAAATGGCAATCTGCGCGGCACTGGCCAGATCAGACTGGTTGATCCAGGTTGAATAAATGGATAACGTAAGTGTTCTAATACCCAGAAACTCGGTTGCACCGATGTCATTAATGGTTTCCATTAACACCAGGCTGGTGCCCACGGCAATTGCTGGTCGTGCGAGTGGCATTGCAACTCGTAAAAAGACCTGATTCGGCTTTAGTCCCAAGCTGCGTGCAACTTCAATCAGACTGGCTGACTGCATGAGAAACATGGCACGGGTGCTTAAATAGACATAAGGATACAGGACAAAACTTAATAAAAAGATTCCTCCCCATACCGAACGGATATTGGGGAACCAGAACTGTTGCATGTCTAATCCCAGCCCCTCTCGGAACAGGCTTTGAACCGGACCAATGGGATGCAGAATGTCGATATAGCTATAGGCAATAATGTAAGTGGGGACGGCCAGAGGTAAGAGCAGTGCCCAGTCCAGAAATGCTCGACCACGAAACTGATAGGCTGTGACAATCCAGGCACTGCCTGTGCCAATCAGGATAGTCAATACACCAACACCTAGTAAAAGTACGGATGTTTCGACCAGTGTTGGCGGAATAACATAGCGGATCAGATGTTGCCAAATCTCACTATTACCTTGCAGGGCTGTCCAGACTAAAGCCAGGACGGGTAAGCAGGCGAGCAGCGTCAATAGTCCACTGAGCGAAAATAACGGACGAAATGCAAATTTCTTGTTGGGCATTGAAGATTTAGCTGTGATAAGAGGTGGAAACAAAGTCGATCTTACAGGAAGCGTAAATTGCTCCCTGTAAGTCGAACGAGACTTAGTGGTTAAACTGTACTTTGTCAACTAACAGATTGGCGGTTTTACGGTGTCGGGCAATGTCACTTAAACGAATAGAATCCACCTTGAGTTTGCCAAAGCTTGCAATAATCGGATCAATTTTAACTCCAGGTTTCACTGGATATTCAAAGTCGCTTTTCGCATAGATCGCCTGAGCATGGTCTGAGGCTAAAAACTCAAGCAGTTGTACCCCTTCTTTACGGTTAGGTGCATATTTCGAGACGACTGCACCTGAAACATTGACGTGTGTTCCGCCATTTTTAAAGCGTGGTAAGACTACATTAATGGCATTGCCCCAACGTTGTTGCTCAGCATCGCCTGTGCGCATGGTGCCGACATAATAGGTATTTGCTACCCCAATGTCACAAATCTTGCCGAGAATATCGCGGGCGACATCACGATCACCACCGCTTGCAGGACGTGCCAGATTGGCTTTGACACCGCGTAACCATGTTTCAGCTTCTTTCTCGCCATGATGGGCAATATAGGCCGCAATTAAACCGGTGTTGTAAGGATGGCTGCCGGAACGAATACAGATCTTACCTTTCCATTTTGGGTTAGCCAAATCTTCATAGCTGATCGCGCTGAGAGGAACACGGTCTTTGGACACATACACGGCACGTGCACGCATCGATAAGGCATACCAGTGGCCATTTGCGGCACGTAAATTACCCGGAATGGACTTGTTCAAGATTTTGGAGTCTACGCGCTGCGTCAAACCACTTTCAACCAGATCCACCAGATTGCCAAAATCGACAGTGAGCATCACATCTGCAGGGGAGCGTCGGCCTTCAGCTTTAACCCGTTCCAGTAACCCGTCCTTGATAAAAACCGTATTGACTTTCACGCCGGTTTTTTGGCTAAACTCTTTTAACAAAGGCTGCATTAAAACAGGTTCGCGCGTGGTGTATAGGTTGACTTCCGCTGCATGTACCCAACTACCACTGAAGGCAACCAGACCAGTTAAAAGAAGATAAACTTTCGAGAGTGGTTTCATTTCTTATTTCCTTAACAGAGTTTAAACCTGAACGGCTTGTTCAAGCTGAGATGTGATGGCAATGCTTGTGTCGTCACTGGATGCAAAGAAAAAACATGCTGCTAAATCGACTGACACATAGACCTGTTGATTGGCAGAAAAATGCTGCTGATGGTCAACTTGCACCAATATGATGGTTGAATCAGAGGCAAGCTGCAGACGTAACTGATAGGCATGCCCCATAAAGCTGGATGAAAGGACTTTCGCTGTGACTGCATCTGTGACGGGTTCTCGGCTCACCTGTACTTGATGTGGACGGAAACAGCAGGAAATCGATTCTTTAGTATCTGCCAAATTTTTAGGTACTGTGACCTGACCAAAAATTGTTTTAATTTGCTGATCCAGACGCTGGGCCGGTATTTCATTCAAAGCAGAAAAATAACGTGCCGCAAACAGAGTAGACGGCTGCAAATAGAGTTGCTTAGGTGTCCCGATCTGAATAATTTGCCCTTGATGCATCAGGATAATCTGGTCCGCAATCTGCAAAGCCTCTTCCGGATCATGCGTGACAATCACCGTCGTAGTCGCTGTCTGTATTAAAAGATCAATGGTACTTTGGCGGATCTGATCACGTAGGCGGTGGTCCAGATTAGAAAAAGGTTCATCCATCAGTAACACGTGAGGTTTAGGTGCCAACGCACGCGCCAGAGCAACACGCTGTTGTTCACCACCCGATAAGGTGTATGGATAACTGTGCATGTGATGATGCATGGATACATGTTTTAAGGCTTGTTCAGCAATTTCCTGTCGCTGCTTTTTAGGGAACTTTTTAAGTCCAAACATCACATTTTCCAGCACACTCAGGTGCGGAAAAAGTGCATAGTCCTGAAAAACCAGACCAATATTGCGGGCTTCTGCAGGGATATGTTGTTCTTCATTCCATAAAACGTTGTGTTCAAGCTGAATCGAGCCACTCGTTGGGGTTTCCATACCTGCAATCAAACGTAGCATGGTTGTTTTACCACAACCGGAATGTCCGAGTAAGCAAATGATTTGTCCGCTTGTTGCAGACCATGTCGCTTGATTGACAGCAAAACGTGAGCCGAATTTCTTGCTTAAGTTATAAATTGTTAAGACATTGGCTGAATGTTCTGCATAGGCATTCATATTGAACTCATCGTGCTATTTTCTTTAACAAATAATAACTAATAATCTTTCTCATGTAGAGTCTTTTTATCAGTTGGCTTATAAAAATTCTAGATCATTTTGATCTTTAGCCGCAGGTGAAAACTGATCAAGACTGTTCAGATCACCTATCAGCGATCTTTTTTTCAAGATTGGGTAGATTCAAATTGCCTCCGGTGAGGCCATTTTCCGCAACATGATATAAAAATTCTGTCGCGCTTGCCGAGATTTATTTCACCCTCTCAACAAGGGTAGTTGGTGCGGTCATTGCGATTAAATGCATGTTTTTTCAGTTAATCGCAGTTTAAATTGTTCCCGATATTCATAGGGTGCATCCAGAATCAGGATCCCATCAATCAGATTTTCGGTATGCACAACCAGTTTCTCGAAACCATATTGCATGATCGGATTTAAATAGGTCATGAAAACAATCGGAGTTGTGTCATCCTGTAGACGGACTGCTTTCACTAGCTCAACTGTCTGATGTACGGTTTGTCCAGCACTGAGTGCTCTGAGATAGGGCACAATAAAAAATGGGTAACTGTCAGCTCAGGTTTGAGCTAGTACAGCTAAGTAAATGACCTTTTTCACTGAATTATTAGAAGAGAAGATCTTTCTCTTTTTAGCTGAATGGCGGATTACGCTATTCAACGATTCAATCGAATTCCTCGTATAAATTACATGACCTATTTCAGCTGGATTGCTAAAGATCGTTCGTATATTTTCCCAATTTTCCTGTCAAGATTCGCCAATTTTTGGATATTGTTGATTCCATTGATCACACAAGATATCTAGGGACTTTAATGCATTGTCCTCTGTGCTTGTCTGATAGATTGCTTTTAGACCAGATGTAAAAGAGGTCTCAAATTCTTTCTGATAATAGATTAACTAATGCTTTTAATTCATCTCGTAATTGATTTAAGTTAGCAAACTCAATGTTCTTGGTAAGCTCTTTAGGAATCTTTTCTGCTTCAGCAGATAAGTCTCGCCCTTTATCTTTTAATGAAATAAGAACTCGTCTTTCATCATTAGGATCACGTGATCGATTAATTAGACCAGATGTCTCCATTCTTTTTAATAGTGGGGTTAATGTTCCACTATCAAGATGTAAAATTTGTCCAAGATCACCCACACTTACACAGTCTTTTTCCCACAAAACCAACATTACTAAATATTGAGGATAAGTAAGTCCGAGAGGTGTAAGAAAAGGGCGATAAGCTTTTACGATTAAATTAGATGCAGCATAAATAGGAAAACATAGTTGCTCATCTAAGCAAAGCTGATTCTTGGACATAACTTTTTATTTGGTATAGACAGTGGTAGACACCTGTATATTACCTCGAATAGCATTTGAATAAGGACATACTTGATGTGTTTGTTCCACTATTTTCTCTGCGTCAGCTTGTGAAATACCTGAAATCGTGACATCTAAGTGTACTGTCAAGGCAAATCCACCATTGCCATTAGCAACCATTCCAACAGTGCTCAGGACTTCTACATCGTTATCACGGATTTTATATTCTTTATTGCTACGAGTTACATGGATCACTGCATTTCCAAAGCATGCAGCATAGCCAGCTGCAAATAATTGCTCAGGATTCGTTGCATCACCTTTACCACCTAATTCTTTTGGTAAAGCCAATTTTAGTTCTAAGATACCATCTTCACTACGAATATTTCCTGAACGTCCACCGATTGCTTTAACCTGGGTAGAATAAAGATTACTCATTTTGATTACCTTTAAATAAATACATTGTGTGCAATATAATTGCACATAATGTATTTATGTCAACTGTTTTTTATATTCCATTTAACATAATGGCGGTTATACGAAGTACACTTGTTAGAACCCATTTAAAGTGTCTATATTCTCACCAATAAAAATGTCTGGTTTATGATGATTTTTATCACCATGGACTGGATATAAAATATAGATGCTGATCACTATGTCTGACAAAGAAATTCAACGTCTTGCAGTTCTGCAAGACGTTCGAGATCATCGTATTACCCAGGTCCGTGCTGCTGAAATCCTGAATCTTTCCACCCGTCAAATTACCCGATTATTGCAGAAGCTCAATCAAGATGGTGTTTCAGGTCTGGCGCATGCCAGTCGTGGTCAACCTGGTCATCGTCGCCATGACGACTTGTTAAAATCAAAATGTGTTTCCATTATTTCTGAACATCTGCTTGGATTTGGACCCACCTTGGCGCATGAGAAGCTCAGCAGCATGTTTGACCTGAATATCCCGGTAGAAACGGTTCGGCGCTGGATGACGGCCAATGACCTGTGGATTCCTCGATCCAAACGTCTAAAACGCCCATACCAGCCACGCTATAACCGGGATTGCTTCGGTGAACTGATCCAGATTGATGGCTCATATCATGACTGGTTTGAAGGAAGAGCCACCAAATGCTGTTTGCTGGTATTTATCGATGATGCTACCGGCAAGCTGTTGCATCTGCGCTTTTGTGAAGCTGAAACGACCTTTGACTATATGCTTTCAACCCGAGCCTACATTGAGCAATACGGCAAGCCCTTGGCCTTTTATAGCGATAAACACTCGGTATTCCGAGTGAATCAGAAATCCAGCCAAGACAGCAAGATCACGCAATTTGGCCGGATTCTGAATGAGTTAAACATTGATATTATCTTCGCCAATTCCCCACAGGCCAAAGGCCGCGTAGAACGAGCGAACAGAACCCTTCAGGACCGTCTGATCAAGGAGATGCGCCTGGAAGGAATCGGTTCGATTGCAGAAGCAAATGCATGGTTGCCCTGCTTTATTGAGCAGTTCAATCAGAAGTTCGCCAAATGTGCGCGAAACTCAAAGAACCTGCATCGGCCATTAACCGAATCTCATCTTGAACTGGATGATATTTTTACCTGGCAGGAACCGCGTAAGGTCACCAAGAATCTGACCCTGACGTATGACAAATGTATTTATCTGCTTGAACCGACAGAGCTGAATCATAAGCTTGCTGGGCAATACATTTCATTTCTGGAGTACCCGGATGGCACTGTGGCACTCATACACGAGGGACGAAAGCTCAACTACAGCATCTTCAATAAATTGGCTGGGCTACAGCAAAATGAGATTGTTGAGAATAAACGGTTAGGTTCAGTCCTGGCGCATATTCAACAGCAGCATGAAGAACTAGAAAAACAGAATAAACGTTCCCGGGCCAAGAAAAGTATGCCGAGTCGTAAAGCTCAGAAAGCTGTTATTGAACAAAGAAATTTAAATCCTGTGCTTGACTCTTGTGGTTAAAAACAGGACATTTTAAATGGTTTATCGCATAGACATTTTAATTGGTGAATAACAGAGAGAGCTACCAGCTCTCGTTTTTTGTTATGGAAACTGCTAAAATTCAAATACGCCATTGACGTATAAAGAGTCCATGTTATTTATTGAAACCAGCATCTTTACCAAGCAAATTAAAGACCTTGTATCTGATGAGGAATATCGTCAACTTCAGCAAGATCTTTTGGTACAGCCTGATAGAGGTGACCTAATCAAGAATGGCGGTGGTATTCGCAAAGTACGTTGTGCTCAAGGTAACAAAGGGAAAAGTGGTGGGATACGGGTGATTTATTATTGGGTCACCGAGGATGATCAGATCTTTTTCTTAGTGGCTTATCCAAAATCAGTAAAAGATAATTTAACAGATAAGGAAACCGCCATTCTGCGCCAACTCGTGAAGGAGCAATTTCATGGATAACAACTTATTTGATGACTTGGTTGCTTCAATCAAAGAAGCTGGAGCTATCAAACGTAAAGAAGTTAAAGCAAGCCGAGTTACAGAACTCGAATTGCCTGATATTAAAGAAGTACGTGAAAAAACTGGCTTGAGCCAAAATGAATTTGCTGCACGTCTACATATTAGCCCCCGTACCCTGCAAAATTGGGAACAGGGACGACGCTATCCAACTGGACCAGCAGCTACATTGATTCGAATTTTAGATGCACATCCTAGTCTTATTTAAAAAATGCATTAAAAATGGGAGCTTAGCTCCCATTTTTTGTGTTATTCACCAATTAAAATGTCTATGCGATAAACCATTTAAAATGTCCTGTTTTTAACCACAAGAGTCAAGCACAGGATTTAAATTTCTTTGTTCAATAATGGCTTTCTGAGCTTTACGACTCGGCATACTTTTCTTGGATCTAGAGCGTTTGTTTTGCTTATCCAGTTCTTCATGCTGTTGCTGAATATGGGCTAGAACTGAACCTAATCTTTTATTCTCCACCACTTCATTTTGTTGTAATCCAAGCAGTTTATTGAAGATGCTGTAGTTAAGCTTTCGTCCCTTATGCATCATGGCCACAGTCCCATCTGGGTATTCCAAGAATGCAATGTGCTGTCCTATGAGCGTTTGATTTAATTCTGTCGGCTCAAGTAGGTAAATACATTTGTCATAGCTAATCGTTAGGCTCTTCGTCACTTTACGTGGTTCTTGCCAGGTAAAAATATCATCTAGTTCAAGATTAGATTCCGTTAAGGGCCTATGTAAATTCTTCGGATTTCTCGCACACTTGGCAAACTTCTGATTGAACTGCTCAATAAAGCAGGGCAGCCATGTATTGGCTTCTGCAATGCTATTGATACCTTCAAGGCGCATCTCTTTAATCAGACGATCCTGAAGCGTTCTATTGGCGCGTTCTACGCGACCCTTGGCCTGTGGGGAGTTGGCGAAGATAATATCAATATTTAACTCATTCAGAATTCGACCAAACTGAGTCACCTTCGTTTGTTGTGTACTACTTTGATTCACCCTAAATACTGAATGTTTGTCGCTATAAAAGGCCAAAGGCTTGCCGTATTGTTCAATATAGGCTCGGGTTGAAAGCATATAGTCAAAGGTCGTTTCAGCCTGACAGAAGCGCAGATGTAACAGCTTGCCCGTCGCATCATCGATATAAACCAGCAAGCAGCATTTAGCAGCCCGACCTTCAAACCAGTCATGATATGAGCCATCAATTTGAATCAACTCACCGAGACAATCACGGTTATAGCGCGGTTGATATGGACGTTTCAGGCGTTTGGAGCGTGGAATCCATAGCTCATTAGCCGTCATCCAACGCCGAATCGTTTCTACTGGGATAGTCAGGTTAAACATACTGCTGAGCTTCTCATGCGCTAAGGTGGGACCAAAGCCCAGCAGATGTTCAGAAATAATGGAAAGACATTGTGATTTGACCAATTCATCATGGCGATGATGACCAGCTTGACCACGACTAGCATGGGCCATAGCTGAAACACCATCTTGATTGAGCTTCTGCAATAGTCGGGTAATTTGACGAGTTGATAGGTTCAGAATTTCAGCAGCACGGACTTGGGTAATACGATGATCTCGAACGTCTTGCAGGACTGCAAGACGTTGAATTTCTTTATTAGACATAGTGATTAGCATCTATATTTATATCCAGTCCATGATGATAAAAACCATCATAAACTAGACATTTTTATTGGTGAGAATATAGACACTTTAAATGGGTTTTAACATTTTGACTTCGCATAAGGTGTATTATGTTAATTTTAGATTTACTAAAACTATTTTTTGAGAACTAGGCTGTTATGGGAACTGTAAAGCTCAAATCTTCTGATGAAGTTTTTCAATTAAAAATTAGTCTGCTAGGTAGTGATCCTGAAATCTGGAGAACTATTCAAATTTCATCGGCAGCTACTTTATCTAGGCTCCATAAGGCAATTCAATCTGCTTTTGATTGGGAAGATAGCCATTTACATGAATTCACGACTATTAAGCATGAAAAGATCAATAAAAGACAAAAATTGAAAGAAGTTCTACGTGTAGGTAAAAAAATTATATATACATATGATTTTGGCGATTGTTGGGAACATTTGATTACTGTAGAAAGCAGACAATCTCCTGATTTAAATAAAAAATATCCATGTTGTATAGATGGTCAAAATCATGCTCCATTTGAAGATATTGGAGGAATTTTTGGATATCTTGATATTTTAGATGCATTACAAGACCCCAAACATCCAAGATATGACGATTACATGCAAATTATCGAGGATGAAATAGGAGAGATAGAGTTTGATCCGACCTACTTTAATTCACATGATATTAAGTTTTAAACCTGATTTAACATAAGGGCTGTTATACGAAATTGCAACTAAATATAGTTGCAATTATTATTTAAAAGTAACTATACTTAGTTGCAATAGCAGTAGGGCTGAAGTATGGGTAAAACGGAAAAGTTACTGGAAAAATTTGGAAATTCAAAAAATACATTTCCGTATAAAGATTTAGTCGTTTTACTGAATCAGCTCGGCTATGAAAAATTTGAAATGGCAGGCTCTCGTGTCCGTTTTTTTAATACGAAAACTGAACACATGATTTTACTGCACAGGCCACACCCTGAAAATGAAATCAAAGGTGGGGCTTTGAAATCTGTAAAACAGGCACTCAAGCAGGAGGGATTTTTATGAGCTATTTAAAATACAAAGGTTATCTAGGTACAATTGAACCTGATCTTGAAACAGGTGAGTTATTTGGAAAGCTTGCATTTATCCGTGATCTCATCACTTATGAAGCAGAAACATTAAAAACTCTTGAACAAGCTTTTCAGGAATCTGTCGATGGATATTTAGAGTCTTGTGCTGAATTAGGTAAAAAACCCGATCAGCCATTCAAAGGTACATTTAATGTCCGTATTAGTCCTGAGTTACACCGTAAAGCTGTTTTAGCATCAAGTGATAATTCTCTTAATGCTTTTGTAAGCGATGCGATTCAAGAGAAATTAATGCGTTTAGGTGCTTAATTTATTGAAGCCTAGATTGACATCTAAAAATTGAAAAAAATTAGTAAAAAAGGGAGCTTACAGCTCCCTTTTTTGATTTCGCATAAGGTGTATTATGTTAATTTTAGAGATTCTACATAAACGTAAAATCTCCTGCGCTTAGATTCTGGCATGTGTTCCATACTTATCAATCATGATAGAGCTGGCTTCATTTAAGCCACGCACAGTGACATTCACACCATTCTTTTGAAATTTTTTTACAACAGAATCAAGCATGGCGACTGATGTTACATCCCAAATGTGAGAATGGGTCAAATCAATAATCACATCCTTTACATCCTCTTTAAAGTCAAAACCTTGCATGAATTTTTCAGAAGAACTAAAGAAGATCTGACCTCTCAACTCATATAAACGGGCCATTCCTTCAAAAGATGCTGTCACCTGGATATCATTTTCAAGTTTATTCGCCAGGAACAAGGCTGAAAGTAATACGCCTGTTAACACACCCAAAGCCAGGTTATGCGTAGCAACAACTACAATCACCGTCGCAATCATGACGATATTACTGCTCTTAGGATTATCTTTTAACTGAGTGACAGAACTCCATTCAAAGGTACTGATAGAGACCATTATCATTACCGCTACCAATGCAGCCATTGGAATCACTTTGAGCCAGTCGCTGATAAATACAACCAGAATAAGAAGAAAAATGCCCGCAGAGAATGTTGATAAGCGTGTAAGGCCACCTGATTTTACGTTAATCATAGATTGACCAATCATTGCACAACCAGCCATGCCACCCATAAAGCCAGAAGCAATATTCGCAATCCCTTGTCCCTTACATTCCTGATATTTATCACTTGGCGTATCAGTCATTTCATCCACGATAGTTGCTGTCATCATCGATTCAAGTAAACCTACAGCCGCCAGTGCGACTGAATAAGGCAAAATAATCATCAATGTTTCAATATTCAAAGGAATATCTGGAATCAAGAACATTGGAAGTGTGTCAGGTAAAGACCCCATATCGCCCACGGTCCGTACATCAATTCCTAAAGCGATTGCCAATAATGTGATTGCAATGATGCAGACTAGTGGAGAAGGGAGTAATTTTCCTAATTTGGGAACCAGAGGGAATAGATAAATAATTGCTAAACCTAAAGCAACAAAAGCATATACATGCCAGGTCACATTAATCAGTTCAGGCAATTGAGCCATGAAAATTAAGATCGCTAACGCATTTACGAATCCAATAACCACAGATTTAGATACAAACCGCATTAACTTGGCGAGCTTTAAATAGCCTGCCAATATTTGAATCACGCCTGTCAAAATTGTTGCTGCCAGCAGATATTCAAGCCCATGCTCTTTGACCAATGTGACCATAAGCAGCGCCATTGCACCAGTGGCTGCTGAAATCATGGCAGGACGACCACCTACGAAAGAAATCACGACGGCAATACAGAAGGATGCGTATAGACCAACTTTAGGATCTACACCTGCAATAATTGAAAATGCGATGGCTTCAGGGATGAGTGCAAGACCGACGACTAATCCGGCAAGTACATCCCCACGGATGTTAGAGAACCACTGTTCTCGGACATTAGATAACATAAACATAGCCTGTTTTTTAATTTTTCAGATAGGCTAGTGATGTGATATATACAACACACAAACGACTACACCACATCACTAGACAGTGATGAGTTATTTACAGATTTTGAACCGTACCGGGTTTGTCGGAGACTCAATATTCTGAGAGACTATTCCGATGAAAAAACCAAACTATACCCCCGAAATTAGAGAAAGAGCGGTTCAATTACTAATTGAATCTGAAAAAGATTATCCTTCTACTTGGGCAGCAATCACAGCTATTGCTCCTAAAATCGGTTGTACTCCTGAAACATTGCGTGTTTGGTATTTAAAGCATATGGATCAACTAAATCCTGCCAAAGTACAACAGATATCTGACCAAGAAAAAATGAAGCAAATGGAACGTGAAATTAAAGAATTAAAGCGTGCCAATGAAATTCTACGCAAAGCAGCCGCTTTTTTCGCCCAGGCGGAGCTCGACCGCCCACACAAATAATGGTGGATTTCATCCATAACAATAAAGACTTATATGGTGTTGATGCGATTTGTAGGATTTTACCGATCGCAGCTTCAACCTATTACCGGACTTTAGATCTCGCGGACAATCCAGAACATCGAGCGAAACGGGATCTGCATGACCTTCATCATGCTGAACAAATTAAACGAATTTGGAAGGAAAGTTCAGGTCGGTATGGTGTACGTAAAGTCTGGCAAAAACTGAAACGTGAAGGCTATATTATTGCACGCTGTACTGTTGCTCGATTGATGCAGCAGCTAGGTATACAAGGTGTTTGGCGAGGTAAGAACAAACAAACCACCCGTAGCCGAGATGAACAAAAACGAGCAGATGATTTAGTGAAACGTAATTTTAATGCTGATCATCCTGACCAACTGTGGGTGAGTGACTTTACGTATATTCAAACTCATTCAGGCTGGGTCTATACCGCCTTTATTATTGATGTGTTCTCACGAGCAATTGTTGGATGGAAAGTATCGACACGGATGAATACAGATATGGTGCTCGATGCATTAGAGCAAGCCTTGCACGATCGAGGCATGCCAAAGAATGTGATTCATCATTCCGACAGAGGTGTGCAATATCTTTCTATTCGCTATACCAATCGTTTAGAAGCAGCAAATTTACGAGCATCAGTCGGTACAACGGGTGATTCATACGATAATGCCCTGGCTGAAACAGTGAATGGCTTATACAAAACAGAGGTGATTGAATATTTAAAAGCAGATTGGCAAGGTTTAGCAGATGTACAACTTGCGACACTAAACTGGGTAGATTGGTTCAATAAAAAGCGTGTACACAGTGCACTGGGTTATGTATCGCCTTTTGAGTTTGAAGCAATGTACTATGATAAGATTAACCCGTTAGGTCAGGTGGCTTAACTTAAATAAAAAAGTCTCCGACAAACCCGGTACGGTTCATTTAAGACGGTAAATAAACTTAAGGTGGCGCAAGTGTCATAAGATGAAGGAACTTTTTAGAGTTGATGTGTGCTGATAAAAACGGAGACTTTAACTTGGTAAAATAAACGTACTCATCAGAAGTTTACCATGAGAAAAAAACTGATAAGCGTATAATAAATAAAACACCATCAAGATAGATATGTGATTCAAGAAGAAAATGATAAGTAAAAATAAGTTACAAAGATCAGAGGAGTTTATTATCTTCGAAGAAGATGTAGTACGCTACGTAAGAGAATTTCCTTTTTGGATTCGGCTTTTTCTGCTGCCCTGGTCTCTGTTTTGTATTCCTTTCGTCTTGTACTATTTAGGCTTAGCACAATCGACAGATTGGACAAATACTCCAATTTTCGGAGTCATTTTTGCAACTTTCGGATTTTTGATCCTTCCTCTTGTTTTTTCAACTGTGATTTTGTGGTTTGCAATTTTAGGTGATTCAATTGATTTGACGTTAAATTCCATATCTAGAGAAATCATTCTTCAAAGAAAGTCTCCTTTTAGAAGCAGGCTAACACATTACCCCCTTTCAAATTTACAAGTATATAAAGTTGAACTGGAATCAGACTACCCTGTTTACGATGCTGCAATAGTTACACTAAGAATGCCTGATGGTGTCAAAGTCAGTATCAGTGCTTTCTCTCGCGATGAAGAAGCGAAATACTATATTCAGAGAGTGCGCAAACTCATCGCGATAGCATCAGAATCACCATAAAATCAGACACAGTATTTTTAATGCGCTGTGTAGACTTATTTTACTTTTGTCACTTTACCTTACAATGAACAAGCCATTTGGGATTATGCCAAGTATTCAATTTACTTACAGGTAAACCAAGTGATAGTTTTAATATACTGATAATGCTTAATCGATAGTTGGCATAAAAAGAGCAATTACATCTGCTTCAGTTAATTTTTTTGTATCATTGTTAAAAGTATAAAAATCAGGTTTTTATCTATAAAAATTTCCATATCGGAGATAAAATTGCATATGGTGGAGGAGAAGATTTTCCTCTTAAAAAAAGGAATTATTCATGGAAAGTAGAGGTAAGTGATACTTGCGATATATCGCAAGCAATTATTATTAATAAAATTTTTAAACCTCTTAATCCTAATTAAAAATTCAGGGGTAATAATGGATAATTCTGAACGATTAATTACAGCATTTTACTATTCTGTGGGTGGGGTCATCCTAGGTCTAGGACTAGCAATATTTTCCTCTTTATATCTAGGCTCTACGGTTAGTTCACCTAAAATTATAATTTTTACAGTAATCAGTTGCTTCGTTATAGGTTATTTATTTCCTAATATGGTTGGCAGTATTTTTAAATGGGTTTGGAGAATTTTTGTTAATTAAGCTCTATATCTACGCCTATTTAACATAATCTATATTATACGAAGTACACTTGTTAGAACCCATTTAAAGTGTCTATATTCTCACCAATAAAAATGTCTGGTTTATGATGATTTTTATCACCATGGACTGGATATAAAATATAGATGCTGATCACTATGTCTGACAAAGAAATTCAACGTCTTGCAGTTCTGCAAGACGTTCGAGATCATCGTATTACCCAGGTCCGTGCTGCTGAAATCCTGAATCTTTCCACCCGTCAAATTACCCGATTATTGCAGAAGCTCAATCAAGATGGTGTTTCAGGTCTGGCGCATGCCAGTCGTGGTCAACCTGGTCATCGTCGCCATGACGACTTGTTAAAATCAAAATGTGTTTCCATTATTTCTGAACATCTGCTTGGATTTGGACCCACCTTGGCGCATGAGAAGCTCAGCAGCATGTTTGACCTGAATATCCCGGTAGAAACGGTTCGGCGCTGGATGACGGCCAATGACCTGTGGATTCCTCGATCCAAACGTCTAAAACGCCCATACCAGCCACGCTATAACCGGGATTGCTTCGGTGAACTGATCCAGATTGATGGCTCATATCATGACTGGTTTGAAGGAAGAGCCACCAAATGCTGTTTGCTGGTATTTATCGATGATGCTACCGGCAAGCTGTTGCATCTGCGCTTTTGTGAAGCTGAAACGACCTTTGACTATATGCTTTCAACCCGAGCCTACATTGAGCAATACGGCAAGCCCTTGGCCTTTTATAGCGATAAACACTCGGTATTCCGAGTGAATCAGAAATCCAGCCAAGACAGCAAGATCACGCAATTTGGCCGGATTCTGAATGAGTTAAACATTGATATTATCTTCGCCAATTCCCCACAGGCCAAAGGCCGCGTAGAACGAGCGAACAGAACCCTTCAGGACCGTCTGATCAAGGAGATGCGCCTGGAAGGAATCGGTTCGATTGCAGAAGCAAATGCATGGTTGCCCTGCTTTATTGAGCAGTTCAATCAGAAGTTCGCCAAATGTGCGCGAAACTCAAAGAACCTGCATCGGCCATTAACCGAATCTCATCTTGAACTGGATGATATTTTTACCTGGCAGGAACCGCGTAAGGTCACCAAGAATCTGACCCTGACGTATGACAAATGTATTTATCTGCTTGAACCGACAGAGCTGAATCATAAGCTTGCTGGGCAATACATTTCATTTCTGGAGTACCCGGATGGCACTGTGGCACTCATACACGAGGGACGAAAGCTCAACTACAGCATCTTCAATAAATTGGCTGGGCTACAGCAAAATGAGATTGTTGAGAATAAACGGTTAGGTTCAGTCCTGGCGCATATTCAACAGCAGCATGAAGAACTAGAAAAACAGAATAAACGTTCCCGGGCCAAGAAAAGTATGCCGAGTCGTAAAGCTCAGAAAGCTGTTATTGAACAAAGAAATTTAAATCCTGTGCTTGACTCTTGTGGTTAAAAACAGGACATTTTAAATGGTTTATCGCATAGACATTTTAATTGGTGAATAACACGACTTGTAATGCAATTTGCATTACAATATTCCTAGTACATTAAATACTTGGGAAATATGATGGCTACTGTTAACTTCAGGATCGATGAAGCCCTTAAAGAAAAATCTTATTCAATCCTTAAAGAGCAAGGTATTGCACCTACTGATTTCTTCACTAGTATTCTTGAGTATGTTGCTACGACTGGAAAACTACCTGTCAAAAAAGCTTTGCTTTCGGAAGAAGATGAAGAATTATTAGCTCTTGTCCGTAAGCGCATTAATGATCCTAAAGAGATGTTTGAGGAAGTCACATTAGATGACTTATAAGCTTTTACGTCACAAGGACTTTACAGCAGAATGGGAAAAACTCCCTGTTGCTATACGAGATCAATTTAAAAAGAAACTAGCCAAAGTCATAGAGCAGCCACATATTCCAAAGAATATGCTTAGAGGCGATCTTGCAGGTTGCTATAAAATCAAATTATTAAAAGCTGGTGTCCGACTTGTCTATCAAGTTAAAGATGATCAGGTAGTTATCCTGCTCATTACCGTCGGAAAACGAGCTGATAGCATAGTTTATGACGAAGCGAAAAAGCGAATTAAAGACTAAAAATGGGAGCTTATAGCTCCCATTTTTGCCTTCGTATAAGGTGTATTATGTTAATTTTAGGAAAGGCTCTAGACTAGCAGAATGATTATGTTAGTCTAGAGCCATATAATTAACATTATTGAAGTATTTTACATGGCAATTTTTCGACATTCTTCTGCACACTGACGGCAAGCCTCAGCACATTTTTTACAATAATCATGTGAATGTTTTTCACACTCTTCCGCACAATATTCACAGATCTTAGCACAAAGCTCACAAATCTCTTTGAGGAAAGGTGAGTTATGTTGTTGCATACGCACACATAACTGACAAATATCTGCACATTCTAGACAACGTTGAATACATTCACGCATCATCTCTAAATCTTTTTCTTTTAAACAAGAAGTTGCACATTCAGTACAAATAAGTGAACAGTTTGTACATGCAGAAATACACTTTGAAAATTCCGTATTAATCATTTTTTACTCTCAACTTATATAATCAAAGAAATAATTAAAACATAATTTTTTTCTACTAATTATTTTAAATTATTAGTAAATGTAATACATAATGTTAATTTGTATGAATAATGTTAATTTTAACTAAATCTTATTTATATTCCAAATGGCTTTGTTGCACAAAGATTTGAAATGCAAAGCGCCCCTAATTGAGCCAAATTTAAGGCGTAACTTGGGTAAGTGGTCGACCTAATTCCGTAAATCTGTTAAGGACTGCTACACGTGCATGGATCTCATTCACTTGGCTATCAAAACTCCTTGCACTGAGTTTATCTCCTAATAATTTGATGCAATGCATCTTAGTTTCAACCAAACTTCGCCGATGATAGCCTGACCATTTTTTCCATAGTGTCCTGCCTAAACGTTTAATTGTTCGAAGTAATTCATTTCGCTCTAGCGAGCTACTCTTTGTATCTTTCCATGGTTTCGCATTTTTTCTAGGTGGAATCACCGCATGCGCTTGCCGATCTGCAATGACCTGACGGCATTGCTTGGTGTCATAAGCTCCATCGGTATAAACAGAGTCAATCCGCTCATCTTGTGGAATCTGATTAAGTAAATCACCAAGCACCTGTGAATCACTGACATTATTGGTTGTAAGCTGAACTGCTCGTATTTGTAGGGTTTTAGCATCTATACCAATATGAAGTTTACGCCATTGGCGACGATATTCAGGTCCATGTTTCTTGCGTTTCCATTCGCCCTCACCTAGAAACTTCATGCCTGTAGAGTCCATGAGTAGATGCAGCCCATCGCTACTTTTTTGGTAGCTGATTACAATATCAATATGCTTTTGTCTTCTACAAAGCGTGGTGTAATCTGGAGCTATCCAATTTAATCCGCAAAGTTTAATCAGACTTTGCACAAAGCCAGTGACCATACGTAAAGACAGACGGAATAAGGATTTAATCATTAAGCAGCATTGGATGGCTGCGTCGGAGTAGGTTTGATTTCGCCCTTGTTTGCCTTTTGATGGCGCATACCATTGCGTAGCAGGATCAAACCAAATGGCAATATTTCCGCGACTCATGAGTGCTCGGTTATATGCGGGCCAATTGGTTGTGCGGTAGATTTTGTGTGTAGGCTTCTTCATTTGAAAATTATATCGCTGAAAAAGCCTTTACAGATAGGTTTGTGCAACAAAGCCTTACGAGACTGCAATCATAAAAATTTAATATTCTCTGTCTTTCAAGCATATTTGATTTAGGAGTTAACCTTATTGCTTATCATCGTATTCTGATTTGAATAGGATATGATCAACAAGTAGACCGCCACTGTGACCATCAATATTAAGAGTAAATAAAAAGGTAAGTGAATGCCGAACTGATATAGAAAAGTGCTCAGTAAAGGCGCCACAATGTGACCAATCGCTTGAGTAGCTGTACAAATACTTGCCATTTTGACTTGAGCAGCTTGCGTAACAGATTGAGCCGCCCCTGTGGTAAATGCAGGCAAAAGGCTTGCCACTCCGACCCCATAAAATAAATAACTTATTTGAAACATCCAAATATGGATTGCACTTAAAGATAGGATGAGTCCAATAACCATGCTAAACGTACCCACCAATACCAAAGCTTTCAGTTTTAAATGAAGTACTTTTACAATCAGGATCTGAGTAATCACTAAGCTAAAACCAACAATGAGCATACATTGGGAAAAATAAATCGCACTTTGTTGTGAGCTTAAATGAAAATGGTCTTGAATATAAAAACCTGCCGTCATATTGAGCGTCACGATAGCCATATAGGTAGTAAATCCTAAAATAAGCCAAGGAATAGCTGGTTTTAATGAAAATGAATGCTCTATTTTTACAGGCTGTTTTTGATCCAATATTGTGTTTTGTTTACCCTCATCATGTTTAAAATACATTGTGATAATCAAACTAAAAATCACCAATAAAATAACTGCAATCCACATTGGCAATAAAATTCCACCGAACAATAACACTGAAGTTAGAAATGGGCCGACGATCATACCTAAACTATTCATCGCACCATACATTGCCATTTTTTGACTGCGTTGTTGTTCCTCTGTGACATGTTGCATGACATAACTTTGTAGACCTATTTGTGGCATAGCCATAAAACCACCAGTACTTGCTCGACTAATCACCAACAAAGCAAAAACTATCATTACGGGTAATGTTTGTTGTATTCCCCAATAAAGAATCGCTGTAAATATAGCCCAAGTAATGGTCATGCCCAAGAAACCATAATTCATTAATTGATAAGGAGTCTGTATTTTTTCCCCTCTGGCAATCAGAATAGATGCAATCGCCATACAAATTGCACCCGCTGAAACAATTACTCCGCCCTGTACTTCTGTTAAGCCAAGCTCACGAATTAATGGGGCAAGTAAAGGTAAAATCATTGAAAAACAAGTACCGTTGGCTAGAGTTGCCCAAGCCAATAATTTAAAATTTTGTTGCATAGGTAGTATTCATCAAAAGAAAAGGCATCTAAAAGATGCCTTCTGGATAAGATTAGTACTTGAGAGTGTAGCTCAAACCATAGGTACGACCTTGAGCAGCCAAGCTCGAAATATCGCCGTAAACCGTTGAAACTGCTTGGCTATAAACAGACTTATAGTCCGTATTCCACACGTTATATACACCAAAACCTAAAGTTCCTGGACCTGCTTTTGCATTGGCAATCACATCCATCACTGCAAAACCTTTGATTTCTGCTGGAGGACGAGTACTACCATTCGCAATCGCATCTTTACGTGCTTCATCCGTACCATCAATAGCCAAAGCTTGTACTCGTAAACCTAAACCATCATTGAATTGCCAGTCTGAATAAACCGTTGCTTTCAAAGGTGCTACACGAATTGCATCTAACTCTTGCCATTTACCATTTGAGTCTTTGAACTGACCACGTGTATAAGCTAAAGTCCCACCTACATTCCAATCATCTGAAACGGTATATTTGACATTACCTTCAATACCATACACGCGTTCATCTGTATCAATAACTTCAATTGCAAAACTTGGAGGACCAAATTTCAATGACTTATCAGATTTGTTATAGAACGCAGTGATCCCTGTGCTTAACGCATCATCTTGTAGACGCCAGCCCAGCTCAAAACTATTTACTTTGATTGGATCAATTGTTTGGTTACTTACGACAAAGTTTGCAGGGACATCTCTTAGCATACGTTGTACATCAGGTAAATTTGCACCTTGCGAGAAATTTGCAAACACCTGTTGTGCATCAGTTAAATGATAAAGTGCGCCTACATTAAAGAGTGTTGCATCATGCTTAACTGAACCACCTTTTAAGGTTTTAGCTTGGTATGTTGGAACGAAATCGGCAACCATTGCTTCAGAATATGGAACTGAGTCTTTAACATCACTATCGATGCGCTCATGACGAATACCTGCTTGTAGATTTAAGCGATCAGTTGCTTCAAATTGACTTTGTAAGAAGAAACCAAGCTTTTCAGTATCTACCTCAGGACCAAAAGCATAATTATTTAGGGGCTTAAACTTTAGACCATTACTACTGATAAAAGTATTTAGATCATAAAGTTGTGCTGTTTGTTTGCCATTTTCCTTATCGTAATCCACACCATAAGTTAGATTTAATGCACGTTCTGCCAGATTGAGTTTACTTTGAAGTGCTAAACGAGCACCAAAAACATCAATATCTGTTTCTGATTGGGTAACAAGAAATGTTCTTCCACCTGGAATGGATGCATGTGCTAAAGCATTTGCACTTGGGAAGAATCGCCCTTTTTCAGTACGATAATACGCCTCTGCATTTAAAGTCTGACCAAGAAAATCCTGATTTTCATATTGTGCATTTACTGCACTGCGCTTAGTACGTGGTTGAGTATCAAGCTCTAAACCTTTTACAGCTTTTTGACTAGGTTTTGCCCCTAGAAGTAAAACAGATAAGCCTGGACCATAATCAGCGCCATATTCACTGTCCTGCTCATCGTTATAGTATTGCGCACCGATACTTAATTTTTGCTTATCTGCCAACTGCCAGCTTAAACGACCATTCACATCTACAGTTTCAGTATCTTGACGATCTGTTTGTGCAACTTCTGGACCTACACGATCACCTCGACTATCTTGAATTTCACCGCGTTGTGTATAGCTAGCACCTATAAAACCACTCCAATCCCCTTGGTTAAATGATGCAGACTGAAACGCTTCATAAGCTAAAGCATCACTTTTGAAATTATCACCTGAAGTAACGCCGAGTTTGGTTTCAAAATTTACACCATCACCCGAACCTCTTTTGGTGATGATATTGATGATCCCACCTGTAGCACCTGCACCATAAATACTACTTGCACCTGACACGACTTCAACACGTTCGATCATGTCTGGGCTAATGCTATTTAATTGGCGTGAACTATCGCGTGAGCCCGTTTGCGGAACACCATCAATCATATATTGCACTGTACGACCACGCATGGTCATCCCATAGTTACTGGTCGTACCTGAACTTGGTGTTAAAGATGGAACCAACAGTCCTAAAATATCTGCGGTACTTTTACCAGCAGCAGCTTGTTTTGCAATGTCTTCTTGGCTAATACTGTAAACAGTTCCCGCAATCTCAGCGATACTTTGAGCTGAGCGAGTTGCTGTCATAACAATCGGTGCCAGTTGATTTACGGTTGAAGTCTGCTCGACATTTTGAGCATAAAGTTGCGTACTGATCGCCAAGCTGAGCAGTGTTAATGATGTCGAAAGTGAACGAACTTTCATAAATGACCCCTAGATGAGTTGTTGCGTTTGTTTTGCTTTGCGAATAAGCAGTTGACTAAGCAACACGCTTAAAACAGATGAAACTGCGAGAATGAGATAGAAGTTTCCATAACCAAATGCTTTGGCTAAGAAACCTGAGACTGCACCGCCAATAAAATAAACCAATAGTTCGAAGCAAACTAAAATCGTAAAATCAGTACCAGCTTGTTCTTTGGAGCTGGTCTGCATGAAATGTGCATATAAGGCTGTCATTGCGATATAGCGGATGGCAAGAATGACAATGACAAAGCCACCAAGAAGTAAATGCCATTGATTCAACCAACTGAGTAAAACTGCAACACCCAACAAGGCGTAAACCAAACTGCGTGCCCAACCAGCCCAGATCAGCAATTGTGTTGCGGCTATTTTTTTTAATAAAAATGCAGCTGAAACAGCGGCTAATAATCCAATCCCTGCACCTATTACAGACATCAGCACGCCGATTTGTGACAACGACCATTTCTGATCAATCAGCATCGGATTCAGCATCGCCATAGCCGGTGCTTCGACAATTCGATAACATACGATCAAGGCT
The DNA here is from genome assembly GCF_058242885.1 of Acinetobacter sp. 802_lipA. Classification (NCBI taxonomy): domain Bacteria; kingdom Pseudomonadati; phylum Pseudomonadota; class Gammaproteobacteria; order Moraxellales; family Moraxellaceae; genus Acinetobacter; species Acinetobacter sp. 802_lipA. The sequence continues at coordinate 83,849 of NZ_JBZAYP010000002.1, read as the reverse complement.
AATGCCCATAACATTTCTGGACGTTTAAATGCACGGATCAGACTTGGCGGCTGTTTTGAGATTTTCTCTACATTTGATTTTTCTTTAATCTGGAAAATAGCCAACATCGTCAATGCTGTCATAGCGGCTAAGGAAATCAGTGCAGTTTGCCAACCATAAAGCTCATACAGCCATAAAGTTGCTGCTCCACCAACCATACTGCCAAGCGCAACACCTATACTTTGCGCCATACTGCCTAGTCGATACTCAGATTCTGAAAAGGTTTCGACCGTATAGCCATCAATTGCGATATCTTGAGTTGCAGCAAAAGTTGAAATCCATAAACCGACAATAACAAATACACCAAGACCGTAATCGAATTGGGTAAGTGCCAAAGCAACGACCCCCAACACCAAAGCTATTTGCGTAAACAAAAGCCAAGTTTTACGTTTACCGAGTTTTTTGAAATAAAAACGATCAATTAGTGGTGCCCAAAAAAACTTGAATGCCCAAGGAATATAGAGCAGCGACAACATGCCAATCCAACGTAAATCTACGCCTTGATGACGCAGAATCGCAGGTAAGGCCACATTATAAAAATACAGTGGTAAGGCATGCGCGAGATATAAAACCACCACGACACTCAGGCTCAAGGCTGAGACTTTCTGAATATTTAATGAATTTTGATTCATAAATACCTCTGCAAAGCCCATTGTGTGGCTTCAGCTTTATCTACGCTCACAAAATATGGAACATGCCAAGCTTTGTGCAGAGCTGGTGTATCCAATCGAATACGATCTTCTTCATCTTGAGCAATACGAGCAAAACCCAAACAATATTGGTAAAAATCTTGTTTATATTGCTTATACCATTTGCCTTGGATTGCTCTATATTCCTCCGGAAATTCTGTATTTGCATCGGTTTGCATGATCAACACAAAATTTCGCTGATGTTCGAAATAGTGCTGAATCCGTGCTAACCATTGTTCAAATTCTGCAACAGAGACATTCGCCGCAAAGCGCATGTCTAAGATATGCATTTCATTGATATATAAGCTCATGTAACACTCAGGAATTTGGCTGGCTGATCTGCTAGCTGTTGTTGTGATGTTTGGTAATATTCCCCAAACTTGTGATAAAAAGTTTCTCGGAAGCAGTAGTACAACATCGCTGTTTTTTCAGGCATCGGTATTAACCGTTGGCTTTCATAACAAAGTTCTGCCACCACTGCTGCATAAGGTTTAACGGTATGATCTGGCTCACCCACAATTTTTTTAGCTTTCGAATGTTCAAAAATGTAAAAACTGAGTAACCGAATGGTTGGTCGCAAGAAGCCTTTGCCAAACACAGATTTGTCACCAAACAGGAGATGCCAACCGAGATCATTGTCATCACCATCGTAATAACGGCCTAAACGATCTCGTTTACCTTCATAAATTTCGGTATAGCCCACATCTTTGCCATCAATTCCGACGATTAATAAGCGGTGATGGTCATCTGCTAACATTTTGTCGAAGTAAACTTGTAACTCTAGTTCCGATTTATTTAACTGCCACTGAGGAATTACATGTGGCTCATGCATCCATTGATGTAATAAAGGAATATCCTGAGGATATTGCACTTGGCGTAAGTAGTACTGTGTACCATCTTCAAAGTATTCAAAATAATCTGGTAATTGCTGAGAGATTGTTTTCATATCGAACCTATAAAATGACGAATAAAATTAGCCCGCTTTTGCTTGGCGAGGTTGTTCTGCCCATGTTTTCAATGTTTCTGGGCTAACTGGATTTGCAATAGGATCAAGGAAGACAGGAACAGGACGTTCTGCTTCATCGTTATAACTTGTGGTAAATAGACGTACACGGTTTAAACAAATTTTGGTGTAACTTGGACGCAGCATGGCGAATTTATCAGCACGTTCAGCCAGTTCTGGGTGTTTTTGGTTAAATTCAACAATCGTGTTGGAAATGGTCTGCCAGAAATCAAGCTCAGAATATTCAGGATAGTCTTGCAAGAACACATTACAGATATAGCGGTAATGCACCATGAACAGACCTGTGAAAATAAAATGGCTTAGATCAGTCGCTTCATGACGGAGTAATAAATCTGCTTCAGATGGTAACTGAGCTAACTCAGGAAAATCCTCATCCACTAAATTGATGTCATCAATGAAATCTTTTAATACCATGGCTTTCGGCACACCATTTTCATGTACCAACATTGTGTTCTCACCGTGTGGTGAAAATGCTAAACCATAACGATATAAGCAAAGTAATAATGGACTCATGCTTACTTGAGCAAATTGTGCTAACCAATCCAAAGGACTTAAACCTGATGCTTGGATCAACACGCTCAGGATCGATTGACCTGAAATATCACGGTGTAACAATGCTGCTTGAGATAACACTTGATGAGATGGATCAACATAACGATCAACACTTTCACGCCATAAACAACCGAACAGCTCTTTAAATTGATACGGTGCACCGTCAATGCGGTCAAAACACGGCTGATGGATAGTTAAAGTCGCAACTTCACCTAAGAAAATCACACCTGTATTTTGTAAGTCTTGATCTTGTTGATGAATTCTTTTTAACCATGCGGTCACTGCTGGAGCTGCTAGATTACGCTTTGAGGGTAATCCACGATAAACAGCGGTATTAAAAATACTGACAGGCAACTTAATGTAATGGCGTTGTAGGTTTGACGTATTGCATAATGTGCGGATTGATTGCATCGGCACATAGCTATCTTGGCTGATATTTAACTCAATAATTTTCTGATCCACAATCTCATTGGCATAAGTCGGAACAAGCCATTGATGCCATTGCCAAGCATGTAAGGGAATCAAAAAGTAATTTTGTGGATCTAGGTTTTTTTCTTGGAGAATATTGATGAACTGCTGTAGTTCATTGGCATCAAATTCATGTTGATATAAACCGCAGGCACTCCAATCTTCAGTACTTCGATACTCTGCTAAATCACGATGTACGGCTAACCACAACACTTTAACTTCAGGTGAAAGCTCTGGTGCAGCGCTTAAATAATCATCATAACCAAAACCCATACGCCCTTTACTCATGATGAGCCAAGGATGACCACGTAGCATGCCTTCAACTTTGTAATGTGGCTCTGTCAAAACCGCTATACTTGGCAAACGTGTTTCATTGAACAAATGTGCTTCTGCCAGCCAAGTATTATTCATTTCTTTGATCAAATACGCTTTGGTAAATGGCTTAACATTAGAACTGTCAGACATTGCGACAATAAACTCATGTAAGTTCCAAGCAGGTTGATCATTTTCCTGACTATGAGTCACATCACGTACCGAAGCTTCCTGAATATTCCAGTGTCCGAGTAGATATTGATTTCCTTGAAACTCATACTGACGATTGCCTAAATCTAAACGATAACGCCCTGCTGACAATGCTTTAACTTCAATAATTTCTTCGTATAGAAACTCTGCAATCGCCATTTCAATAAGACGTTGTCCTGCGGCACGCCATTGCTGCTGATTAATTTTTAAAGTTGCAAAGTTCATATCAGTTTCTCATATGTTGAATGTACAGAAGCAGTTTGTGTATGTGTGTTTGCACCACGACGATTAGGATGCGCCGTCATCACGTTCTGTTCTGTTTTCTTGAAAATTGAATGGTTTTTATTGGGAGAATTTTCGCAAAGGCACTCGTTTGATTGTGCTTTGTCATCTGCCATACAAATTTTTGGATTTTGAGAGAGATTAAAGTGTTGGAATGTCTGCGCTTGATTGCCTAATTCATAAAGAGGCTCAGCAAGCAATTGATTAATGATCTTTGCTGCACGATAAGCACCAAGACCTAAATCAGGTGTGCCGACACCATGACTATGCATTTCCTGATTTTGAACAAAAATATGACCATTCAGCCGATGTACAACACGATAGTCGTCTGTAATCTGCCAACGCTGTTTATGATCAAACTCGATGTATGGCTTGAGCAACTGCATAAAACCAAAATCAGGTGTGAAATAACCCGTCGCGGCTACAAGAAAATCACAGTCGAGATGAAAAGACTGAGCTGTAGCACGATGCTGGAAATGCAGTCGGATTTTTTGTGTATCCAATGCTTCTGCATCTTTCAAATCACATTGACTATGTAAATGTGTCTGTAAGCTTTGACCTGCAATACTGCGGTGATAAAGTCTTTGATAAATTTCCCGAATGGTTTTTGCACTAATTCCCTTGTATAACAAGGCTTGTTGCTTTAACTGCTGTTCCTTTTGCTGCGCAGTCAAATCATAAAAATGCTGTGCATAATCTGGACTAAAATGTTCCAAACCTAATGGCGCATACTCCATCGGGAAGAAACCTTGAGAACGAGTAAACCAATGCAAATCAAACTGATGATTAACAGTATCTTGCTGTTCATCAAATAAGTCGATAAACACTTCAGCTGCAGATTGTCCAGAACCAAGTACGACCACATCGCCATGTAAATCTGTATCGGCATGCGTCATATACTGTGCTGAATGCAGACATTGTTGTGGACGGACTTTCTGAATCTTTGCCAAACATTCAGGCAAATATGGCACATTACCACTTCCAATCACTAAATGACGGCATAAATAACTTTGCTGAACACCGTTTGATTCAACGACTACTTTAAAACCTATCGTTTGAGGTTCAATCTTTAGAACCTGCGACTGGTATTCGATACAATCAAGTTGTTCTGCAACCCATTGGCAATAGTGGTTGTATTCACAACGTGGAATATGTGGCTGCTCTAAAAAGTAAAACTTATACAAACGTTGCTGATGACGCAGATAATTCAAAAAACTAAATGGACTGGTTGGATCAACCATCGAGACTAAATCTGCCATAAATGGCACTTGTAATACCGTATTAGGTAGTTGCATACCTGCATGCCAATCAAATTGCGCCTTTTGCTCAAAAAATACGTAATCGAGTGAGCTTTTGTTTTGTAGCAAACTAGCAAGACTTAAATTAAAAGGTCCTAGACCAATTCCAATAAAATCAAGCATAACTGACATCCTTCTGTGAAATACGCAGTGGATTTGGCAGTTGCACGTAAACAGATTGATTTTCTACAGGTGCGATCAACTCGTCTAATTCATGCAAACGTGTCAGCAAGTTGCCTTTATAAGGCAGCGTTGAATTGAACAGTAGTCCTTGTATTAAGGTACTCTCAGGATATTGCTGTAATTGCTCTTCTAAAAATCCAGTTAGATGCGCTAACAATTCATCTTCAGTGATATAGCCTGTTGCACCGATGGCATTAATAATCCCGAACAAAGTATTGCCAAAGAAATAATAACTAAAACGTTCATCAACAAAAGCTTTCGGACCTACCGCAAAGGCTTTTTCTTTCAGTTCAGGAAGTGCTTGCAGAATTTCAGTGGCAAATTCTTCAATATAATAAAAACCTTGGTTATCACGTAACCATAAAGTTTTAGGAAAATGGTTTTCGAGTTCTAATAATACATTTTGTTGATGTGACTCAAATGCCATACCATAACGATGGTATAGATACATCAAAGGCTGCAAACTGACTTCGAGGAACCGATTAAACCAATCTGAAGCAATCTCTGAAACTTCAGCATCAGGATGGGCTTTCGCAATTTTTGCAAATAAGGCATTAAAACGATTTAAAGGCTTGATCGGATGATCTTGGCACAAAGATGCGATACAAGTGACTTGTTGTTGTGGATGGAATGGTTGATCTCGGAAAATACAAATACTTTCATTGATCACTTCATCATCGATTTTTAAAGCGATCCAAGCTGGATCATTGACTGCTTTTAGACTTGGACACTGTTTAAGAATATTTTGCCCAAACTCACTATGCCACAGACGATGTGTCAATTCACCACGATGACATTCTTTGGCCAAATTCACTCGAATAGAATTGGTAATCATCACTGAAAGTGACGGCTTCATCATCCAAGGTGCATTGAAGCTCGCTAATGTGCGTATGGAAGTGGTTGGAGAGAATTGCCAACCACGCAAGCCCAAATCAATCAGTTGCCCTGTTTGCTTTAATCGTTCAAACCAAGCTTTGCCCTGTAAATAACGCGCTTGCCATGGATGTAAAGGAAGTAACTTATATTCCGCATGTGTCTTTAATAAATTGAGATCACTTTCAGATAAATACCACTGTAACGCAGTTTTTAATTGCGCTGAAATAGGTTCATCAGTCGCACTACCTTCTGCAATATAATCTTGGTGCACTAGCCAATAATGAAGTTGAGTCTTACCTTTATTTTCAGGAGAAAAGTTTAACCAATCTTCATGAACAAAGCCTGTCCTACTTTTTGGCGCGGGATGCATACTATGCCCTAAAATCAAAGCTTGCTCTGTTTCAATAAAGCTTTGCCCTGCTTTTACTAAATCATCAAATTCATATTCACGATTTTGTAAAAACTGTTGTAGCGCATCTCGACTTTGAATCCATTTTTCAACTAATGAAGCAGCATCTAGATGAACAGCGGCTTCTTGAACAAGTTCTTCTAGCAACAACCCAACAATTGCTACAGGACTAAATACCTTAATTTTTTCATCGATGATAATTTGCGGAAGATCTGCTAAGCGATGTCGCCCCACACAGCTCACATAAGATAAAGGGAAAAAGCAACGTGCTTGAATAGAGGTAATCGGTATTGATAACAGCGTCAAACCTTGGCTAAACGTCTGTAGTTGAAGAGATTGCTGACTTTTATGAAGCAAGTGACCTTTGCCAGTTTCTTGCGTATATGCATTGACGAAATGTTGTAACGCCAACCGATTAGCAAGTGAATGCATCTGTCGATATCCTCTTTCAAAAGAGTTAATTTGTTTTTCGAAATGTTTTAGGCCTGAAACACATCTTAAGTACAAGGGAGTTTGTAGTTAAAATAGAACTAATGATAATTATTATCATTTACTATTTCAATTCTATAAAAGAACCTAGAAAAACAACACTAAATCATTGAATTTATTTTGTTTAACAAGGAATATTGCTCAGTAAAGATACAAAAAGATAATAATAATTATCATTAAATAAAATGATCAGCTTGTAGCCATCAATAGTTTTTATAGATGTATAAAATTTTTAAATAGTCTCAAATGTAATATTTCCCCACATCAAAAATCTAATATGTCAAAAAATGGGGTATACGGATTTAATGGTTGATGGGGCACCTTCACCCCATCAATCTGATACCACCCTCAGATGGTTGATAGATCGACTCCGTAGTTGAGTTCCTCTGCGAAGTCCGGCAGTCCGTAACCGATGGTTTTCTTGTAGAAAGGAGAGACCTTCGCAGTCGGTGCCTTCTTCTTGTGCTTCGTGGTGTAGAGCATTCGTGCCCGCATCACCTCGAAGGAGTAACCGCGCCCTTCACGGTTCTTGTCCTTGGCCAGTCGGTTGATGGACTCCGTGTAAGCGTTGGTGACGGGCATGTCCGTCTCGAAGTAGGTCATGGTCTCTTCGCGCCAGTTTCCCACTGCCCTGACCAGATCGCTCCAGACTTCCTTTTGGCCCTTCGGGATGGTGGCTATCCACTCGTCCAGAGCGGCTTCTGCCTGGAGCCGTGTGGTGGCGTCCCAGATGCCGTAGAAGCGCTCCTTGTGCTCGTAGGCGGCCAGCAGTTGCGGGAACGCGCCTGTCCAGGTCTCCATGATGAGGCGCTCCCGGTCTGAGACTTCGTGAGCGCGTTTCAGCAGGATTTTCCGGTCTCCCTTGAGAGTCCGGCTCTGGGACGGTTTCAGCTCCTTTCTGAGGTCCTTGCGCACTCTCTCTAGGGCATCGTTGGCCATGCGCACCACATGGAACTTATCGACCACGATACGGGCCTGGGGCAGCACAGCCTTGACCGCTGCCCGGTAGGGGTTCCACATGTCCATGCTGACGATCTCGACCTTCTGCCGGTCTTTCAGCTTCATCAGGTAGTTGGTCACCACGTCCTGGCGGCGGGTGGCCAGCAGGTCGAGCAGGGTTCGCTCCTCAATGTTGGTCAGAATGCAGCGGTAGCGCTTGTTCAGGTATAGCTCGTCAATGCCCAGGATGCGGGGCGTCTCGAAGCGGTGCCAGCGCCCCAGCAACTCGGCGCGGGCGTTGAAGATGTCGCGCACCGTCTTCTCGTCCAGGCCGGTCTGTGCCGCCACAAAGGTGTAGGGGTGGTTGAAGGATTCCTTCTCCACGTACTCATGCAGCCGCAGTGTCATACGGAATCCGTCCACCATCTCCGGTAGCTGGGGCCTGAATGTTGTCTTGCAGGCCCGGCAGGTGTATCGGCGGCGGACCACCCAGAGAGTGACCCGCTTGCCGTGGATGGGCAGATCACGATAGGGAACGTCACGCTTGCCGAACCGTACGAACTCACCCTGCACGCCGCATTCCTCGCAGGCGATGGGATCGGGCACGTCCACCTGGAAGTGCATTTCGTCGTCGGTTGATTTGCAGCCCAGTACTTGGTATTGCGGCAGGTGAAGGATGTTGTCGGGAAGTTCGGTCATGGTGTTGTATAGGCGTAGGTGTCAGTCAGATCCATCCGACTCGGCATTGGTGTTTGCTTTTTTACCCAACAAGCTGCTGGAAACTAAAAGTAAGGCACCGAGGACAATTGCAATATCAGCCAGGTTGAAGGCCGGCCAATGCCAGTCTCGCCAATAGAAATCAAAGGAATCCACAACATAGCCGCGAAAGACCCGGTCAATCAGGTTGCCCATGGCGCCACCGAGGATAAGACTGTAAGCGATGGCTTCTCCTTTATGACGATTTTCAAGGATCAGCTTGATCAGAAAAATCGAGACCACTACCGCGATTCCGATAAAAAAGTAGCGCTGCCAGCCTCCACCATTCGCAAAAAGACTGAATGCGGCACCGGTATTCCATACGTGTACCCAGTTAAAGAATGAGGTCACTGAAATAGACTCGCCATATGCCATTGATTGTTGCACCAGCCATTTTATGGCCTGATCAGACGCTGCCAGCAGGCCCGATATGGACAACAGAGCGTACGGTGACAGATGTTTGCCAAAAATGGACATTGCTTAATCCTTGAGCGCCAGAATGCGTCTAGCACCGTTAAGTACAATTACCCCCGCGATGGTGCCGATAATCAGATCCGGATAATTGGACCCGGTCCACGCGACCAGAGCGCCGGCGGTGATGACCCCCAGGTTGATCACCACGTCGTTGGCCGAGAATATCCAGCTTGCCTTCATGTGCGCCCCGCCCTCCCGATGTTTGGATATGAGCAGCAGACAACTGGTATTGGCAATCAATGCGACGAATGCGATAGCCATCATCACCAGCGATTCAGGCTCACTACCGAATACAAAGCGTCTCACCACCTCTATGAGTACGCCCACAGCCAAGATCAGTTGCAGTACACCAGCAAGATGCGCGGCACGTACCTGCATTTTCACGCTATGTCCAACCGCATAAAGGGCAAGCCCGTACACCGCCGCATCGGCAAAATTGTCCAGGGATTCTCCAATCAGGCCGGTGGACCGGGCGATCAGACCGGCAGTCATTTCCACCACGAACAGAAGTACATTGATGCCGAGCAACCAGCGCAGGGTCCCGGATTCTTGCTTAGCAGAAGCTGCCGAAAACTCGGCGGCCTTGATGGTCTCCGGATTTGCAGCGACGGTTTCCTGAAGCGAGGCGCCTAGCCCCAAGGTCTTCAGTTTCGAGGTGACGGGCTCGACCTCACCGTCATGCACGACCTTCAACCGGCGGTTCGACAAGTCGAAGGACAGTGCCCGAATCCCCTCAACGCCGTTCAGGGCCAGGCGAATCATGCGCTCTTCTGATGGACAGTCCATCTTCGGCACGGCATAAACACTGACCCATTCCCCCGACGCATCGGAGGAGGCCTGCATATCGGTATCCGCCGCAGGCCTTGCATGGTCGCCACAGGGGCCTCCGCAGTTTTTACTCATGATATGACTCCACTTGAATGTGATCGGGTTTTCATTTAAAACTATATAGTAGCTATAATGTCAATAGCGTAGAGAATCCGTTGCGGAGGAACCCGATGCGTATTGGTCAGTTGGCACAGTCAGTAGGGGTAGATACACAGACGATCCGCTTCTACGAACGGCAGGGCTTGTTGCCGCCGCCTGGTCGGCAGGAGAACGGTTACCGTGTCTATACCGAGAAACACGTTGAGCGGCTGGCCTTTATTCGTCGCTGCCGCATCCTGGATCTGTCACTGGCAGAAATTCACGAACTAAAGCGCTATCAGGACGACCCTTATCAGTCCTGTACCGCTGTCAATGCCTTGCTCGATGATCACATCTCTCATGTGCGCTCGCAGATAACCGCTCTACAGGCGCTTGAGAAACAACTCGTTTCACTAAGAGCGCGTTGCAACGATGACCGGGAAGTTAAGGCGTGTGGGGTTCTTGCTGGAATTAGCGAGGGAAGCATGCATCAGCAGTAGGTTGGAGTGCCAACCAGATAATCCGATGAGATGCCGGTTTGCCTCACTCTCATGCAAAGGTAAGATCAACCATTTAATCCGCTTACCCTATTTTTTTTGCTTTCACCTTATCCAAAATTCACCACCCCATAATTGAAAATATTTTGAATTATAAGCCCTTAGGGTGCTCATAATCCATAAATCAATTTCGAAGTTCTTTGTTGCATAAAGCCTTTAAAGATTGAGTTTTCCTAAGCAACTCAAATTTAAGTTACAACTCGGGTATTAGGTCGGCCTAATTCCATAAATCTGTTGAGGACTGCTACGCGAGCATGAATTTCACTCATCTGACTAGGAAAGCTTCTTGCCATTAATTTATCGCCTAATAATTTGATGCAGTGCATCTTTGTTTCGACCAAACTTCGGCGATGATAGCCTGACCATTTTTTCCATAGTGTTCTACCTAGCAGGGTTTTAGTATCTATACCAATATGAAGTTTACGCCATTGGCGACGATATTTCGGCTAATGCTTTTTACGTTTCCATTCACCTTCACCTAAGAACTTCAAATCCGTGGAATCAACGAGTAGATGCAGTCCATTGCAACTCTTTTCATAGCTAATTTGAATATCAATATGCTTTTGTCTTCTGCGAATGGTTGAATAATCCAGAGCTGTCCAATCTAATCCGCAAAGTTTAATCAAGCTTTGGACAAAGCCAGTCACCATGCATACAGAAAGACGAAATAAGGATTTAATCATGAGATAGCACTGAATGGCTATGTCAGAATAAGTTTGATTTCGACCATGTTTTCCTTGTGACTGCGAATATCATTGAATCTTAGTATCAAACCAAATTGTAAAATTACCATGATTGATCAAAGCATGATTGTAGGATGACCAATTCGGTGTACGATAAATTTAGGTGTAGGCTATTGCTGTATAAGACCTTATCGGTAGGTTTGCGCAACAAGGCCTCAAAATCCCACCTTAAAATGCAAATAGCAAAAAAACTCTACCATTCGATTGATTTCATTTTAGAAGTAATGAAATTAGTATCTGTTTGTAATGATATTTTATAAAATTCAATATTAGATCTGCAGAGAAAAACTTATCAAACTAAGTATTGGCTAGTCTTTTTCTTCGAAAAACTTATCAAACGAAGTATTAAGTTAATCTTTTTCTTCAACTTCTTCCTTAAACTCAAACAAATCATTCATCGTACAGTTAAAGTACTTACACAACTTATCGGCGACTGGTAATTCAATACGTACAGCACGGTCATAATACATACTTGTGAGCGTGTTGCGATTGATACCTGTTGCATGCACCACTTCACTTAATTTTAAAATTTTTCTATCGCCCATGAGGCTAGATAACTTACAAGTAATCATATTTAAATTAATTTACAAAAAATAACTTGCTGTGGGTTATTTGAAGTTGTTGACTGAGTAATACTTTGCTAAAATTAACCTACAGCAGGTTATTACAACTTATAGAAAGTATATTTTATCCATTTCAACTAAATTATAACTTTTTAAATATAAGGATTGAACCTGCATTAGATTATTTTGTGGAGATGACCGCCGTGTTACCAAATGAGTTATTGATCAGCCAGCAAGCTCGTGACTTAGGAAATCAATTAATTAAAGAAATGAACATCAATAGAAGTTATGGAATGGCTAATTTTCTTGGAGTAAATACTTGCTATGATAATCATCAGGCTGTACTTATTTGGACATTTCAACTGCTTGAAAGGGAACCTGCCTTAAATGAATTAGCAGAAATTAAAAAATATTTTCTTTTAATCTTTCCAGATAGTGTTTATCAATTAGCCTAAGTTGTTTTTAAAATTAATTTATTAAATAAAAAGCACTAAATCAAAGAAAGCTTTATTTAAAAATACCTATTAATTCAAAAACATACCATTTACTGAATATATGAAGCATAGGTTCCTGCTCTATCACTCACTCGTACTAAAATTACATCGCTCTTTTTACTGATACTAAACAATTTATGTCCACGCCACGTTCTGCGGCTTCGAGGGCTAGTTTTTGTTGAACCACTGAGAACAAGGACAACAAACTGCCTACTATATTTTCCCGGAGAGTGGTGTAGGAACTTTTTCATTATTGCTAATCATATCAGCGACAACATCAGCAACGAGCTCCTCTATTCCTGAGAATGCTTTAGACTGATCCGCATCAAGCCAAGACAATGATGGAAACTCAGCACACAACCCAACATACTCATTATATTCTGCTGACCATGTAACACGGCAAGTATATTGTTTACTATCCATTTGAAACCCCATAATGTTTTAAGTCTATGTATAAAAGTACGATTTTCACTTAGCAGTACTTAAATAATCACCCCACCACTGCATCATTTCAGTCCGCTGGGCTAAATAGTCAGCGTGATTATAGCTGGCACGGGTACGGTTCTTATCAATATGTGAAAGTTGTGCCTCAATCCAGTTATCCTGGAACAAACCTGAGTCATTCAAAATGGTACTAAAAGTGGAACGTAGTCCATGAGAGGATAATTGATGTTTTCCATAGCCCATCTTACGTATAGCCATATTTAATGTATTAAAATGAATCGGTTGATTATGTTTCCGTGGGCTAGCAAAAAGGTATTTTTCACCGTATGACCATTGCATGACGTCTTTTAAAATATCTAAAGCCTGATCTGAAAGTGGAACTAAGAAGTCGGGAATCTCATGGCCTAATATGACTTTTCGTCGAAACTGTTTAATATGCAAGGCAGGTATTTTCCAGATTTTTTCATTTAAATCAAAATGATGAGGCTCAGCCAATAACAATTCAGCCCCTCGCACGCCAGTATGTAATTTGAACAGCAGTGCTTTTTTAATAATCGGATGGGCATCCAATTTTAATAAATTTTTCTTAAAATCTGATATATCCTCCGCTTTCAAATACGGATAATTCTTCTTGATTTTACTGTTAATGGCGATTTTATTTAAACCATGCGCGATGTTGAATTCACAATAACCCATCGCTACAGCGTAGTCATAAATTTGGTTCAAATAACTACAAGCTTTCTTGACAGGTTCTTTTACTTGGCGTCCCTCTATTTTTTTGATTACTGAAACCAGGTCATAACGCTTGATGTTTTGAAAAGGTAAATCCTGAAGGTCTGGATAAATATCTTGCTGTAAACATCTTTCTGCTAACTGTAGTACACCGCAGCGGGGTGAATCATTAAATGCATTTTTCAGTTTGAACTGCAGCCACTCCTCCCCTACCTTACGAAAGGTGATGACATTAGAGACAGTATCATGCTCAAAACAATAATTATTGTCTTTAAAGTCATCTTTGACTTGTCGTGCCTTTTTCAGCGATAAATCAGGATAAAGCCCCAACTGAATGCGGCGACGTTTTTTTGTTTGTGGATCTGTATAGCGATAGCACCAAGATTTTCTTCCAGTCGGCTCAATCTTCAGGCTAAGTCCATCTTCATCGGATAAAAAACAAGTTTTTTCCTTGCAATGAGCTTGGCGAACTTTAATTTCAGTAAGACTCATGAAATTTAAATGAAACCTATCAGCGGATTGACGAGATCCATTATATCAAAATAGAAGAAAATATATATGATGCGTACACTACGCATCATATATATTTGTAATATATTGTTTTATATATTTAATATTTTAAGTACTTGTATTTTAGTAACCATTATAAGTACCACCTCTTCTTTAAGTTCCCAACAACTCACTTTTTCTGTCATCAATGTTAAATAAGTCTTGTGCTTTAAATTCTTAGATGACCTCCTCTACCCTTTATTATCATTTTTATAAAAGTAACTATATGTACTCATTAAAATTTGTAGAGCTCAAAAACAAAAAAGACCGCTATATAGCAGTCTTTTAACTTAATTAAATAATAATTAATTCATTTTCATCATAAGTGCATAAGCATCACGTTTGTTTTGACGCAATGATTCTATCTCGGACTTCGTCAGCTGTTTTACGAGAGTTGAGGATATACTTTGCTTCCCACTCTGTGAGCCTTTCGAAATCGTACCCGTAAATCGATTTCCACCATGCTTCAAGATTACCATATACATCCCTCAATTGCTGAAGAGTTTCTTTACTTAGAGCTAATTGTGATGAGTATTGTTTACCCGTCAGTGCATATGCTCCAATAACTTTATTCGTCCCAGTTGTTTCAATATGACCTTTTAATGCTGCAAAAGTACCACCTTGGGTCTGGGTATCATCAACAATAATAACACATTTATCATTGTTTATTGTCCCATCAAATGCTGGTGGGTTGGCTAATCTATGCCACCCATCACCGCCAGTTCTTGATACTTTTATAGCTTGAACTATATTCGTATCAACTTCAAGCCCAAGTTTCTTTGCTATAACTGCTGAAGTAGCTAAAGGAATCATATTACGACCGACTGCTTCCTCAGCATGTACAGGTACTATAATAGTTTCCCGACCATCGATAATTCTTTCTAGTTCAGCAATCGCCTCATCCGAAACTAAATCTTTAGCTAAAATATACGCACTTTCAACATCCCCTGCTTTAGCAGCTTCATACATGTAATGAGAGGTTGCATCTCCAAGACCACGGTCAATAACCGTTTTAGGAAACATATTCCAATCTGTGCGATATAACTTCATATTTTTAAATAAGTTTTAATGATGGCTAGCATTAAATTTTACACTAAATTTACCGCTAGCATCTCTTGGATATTATTTTTCGTATCAGGCAGCACTCTCAAAAGCCGTTTGTTTGGACAGTCCCCATGATCATACACGAGGCAGCTTCAAATACTTATGGGCCCATCCTATCCAGTTGTATCTTCTTGCATCACATGAATATTGTATACTCATTTTGACTACTTGAAAATTATGGAACAACGTCAATAAAAACAATAACTCTAGAGTCTTTAGTCGACATTCCTAAAAAGGTAAATTCAACATTTCTTTCCATATCATTTCTTTGTGTCTCTGGATGAACAAAAGAAACATAGCTTATTTCAAAGAATCGGGCTAGGGTTTTTATGCCAATGATTTTGTTCTCTTCATTAGCAATTAAAACATCTAATTCCAGATCAAACTCTTCTAATTATTTAATTAAATCTTTAACTTTCATTTTACTATCAACCTCTATGAATTATTTAAAAAATTAGCACAATGAAACTTGTGAAAAAAATGGATTTGAACAAAATTTTTTAGCAAAAAAAGCATAGCAACCAGAAAAATCTTTCCAGCAATCAACAAAAATATCCCCGTGTGCTTCCAGTTTACAACATTTTGACTACCACACTGCCCACAGTAGTAATAATAGCCTTTGATACGGCCACCGCATTCAGGACAATTTTTATGATTAATGAATAAGTTACTCAACGTCTCTTCTCCAAAATTCTTATTATCAAGTTGTAAGTGAAGATAGCACACATTTATAAAAATGTCTTTTTTAAAACATCAAAAGATGTTATAAAAAAGACATTCGCTACTTTAGGATAACTTTTAAGATGAATTTAAATCTCCTTGATGAAGAATCAATCCAACCTTCTGAACCCACGCCATGTGATTTTTTCAAAGGTGAAAATGCTATCAAAAAAGCTAAACAGTTAGGATTACCTGATCTCGAGTTAGTCAGAAACGCAATTATGATCGGTGATGCTGACTATAGAACAAATACTCACTATAACCGTGCACGCTTTATTGCACGATGGGGAAAAATTGGAGAACAGATTGCTTTACTGCTTCGACAATCTGATCCTGCTTGGATATTCCACAATGACAGCCAGCCAAGAATTGAGAATACAGTAAAGAAAATACAAATTATCTTTATGAGCGGGAATATTGCATTGGGGTTAGCTGATCAAGTTGTATCAGCACACTGTGAAAAAGGATTAATGACATTAAATAATATTAAGGAGAATCAGTCTGCTTATGATGATGAGACAAAATTGAGAACATGGATTTTATACTTTCCTTCAGCATCACATCCAGCCTATAAAGACATTGATATCCCAAATATTCCTTTTGAATTTGCATACCCAACTAGCTTCGTACAGGACTTAAAAGCGAAAAAAATTTCAATTTTACCAAGTGACCATACTTGCAGAATTGCATTTGAAATAGATAATACAGTTCCTGTAAAAACTGATCCTAAGCCAGTATTGGAACCATCTAATGAAATTAAACCAGATGATTTTGATATTCAGCTTGTAGTTTAATCTGAGGTTAATGTGTTTAATAAAGATCGTTTACGTATTGCTAAAGAATTACGAGGACTTAGCAATACCGATTTCGCAGAAAAATTGAGTTGCTCTATCTCTAAGGTAAAGCAACTTTTAGACGTGGATAAAGAAATCAATGAAAATGATCAAGATGATATATGCCGTGTATTAAATTTACCCAAGTCATTCTTTGCAGGTAATGACACACAACCACATGAAACAGACCAAATCTTCTATAGATCGGTTGCTCGTATTAAAGCACAGCATAGAAAAGCTAATGAGGCATATACTCTTTTAGCAATAAATATTAACAAGTACTTAAATCAGAAAGTAAAGTTACCTACTTTTCACCGTCCTGATTTAGATATTACTGAGTTTTTGGGTGAATCTAAGTATGCCGATCACCTAGCGTCAGAGTTGAGAGGTTTATGGGCTTTAGGTAATCAACCGATTAATAACATTGTTTCGTTGTGTGAGCTAAAGGGAATCCGTGTCTTTAGATTACCGACTGAAATTCGAGAAATTGATGCACTATCTTTTTTTGATGATGAAAGTGGTAGCCCTTTCATATTTCTAAATACATTTAAGTCTGCCGAAAGAGCCCGCTTCGATTGTGCACACGAACTTGGTCATATCGTTATGCATACGCATAACAAAAAAATTCGTGTCGAGAAAGATAATCGTGTTCTCGAAACTGAAGCGGATCAATTTTCATCTGAATTTTTAATGCCAACAGATGCATTTCTTTCTACTGCTCCACGCTATTTTTCACTAGAAAATATGATTGAGTATAAAAAGATTTGGCGAACATCCCTGAAGGCTATTAACTATAAAGCTCACAAGCTGGGATTAGTTAGTGATTGGGTTAATCGTAGTAACTCTATAAAGATCAATTCGTTGGGCTACAACATTAATGAACCTGAAGAAACTCATCGAGATGAGAGTTTGATGTTGCCCAAAATTATCTCTGTTTTAGCCTCACAACCATCTTTTGATAAAAATAAAATGCTTGATGAAATTGGAATCTCTGAAGAAGATTTTAATCAATTAACATTTGATGCTTTAGCTAAAGTTGAGCCCCCGAAGAAAAAACATAAGTTATATATTGTCGAGTAATACAAACCTTCCTTAAAAATAATGCGCCTTACGGCGCACTATTTATGCAAAATCCTGATTAATTTTTTTATGACTTCACGCCCAACGTAGTTTTGCATCCCATAAGTCATGATGTGTGCTGAGAAAACAGGAGGTTTTAACTTGGTAAACTATAGACACTCATCAGGAGTTTACCATGAGCAAGAAACAGAAGACTTACACCGCAGAATTTAAAGTTGAAGCAATAAAATTGATTGAAGCCAATCAAGGCAATGTATCGGAAACAGCCAGACAACTTGGCATTTCAATGCAAACTCTTTCAAATTGGAATAATAAAGCAAAGACTGGCACCTTAGCAGGCACTAAACAATATTCACCTGATCTAAATGCCTTACTCGAAGAAAATAAAAAGCTCAAACAACAGCTCAAAACAGCTGAAATGGAACGTGAATTTCTAAAAAAGGCAGCAGCGTACTTTGCGAAAGAAAGTCAGTAAGGTACGCCTATATGAAACAGCAAAGATATTTATTCCCGATTAGCTTTATGGCTAGATTACTTCACGTTTCAGTGTCACGATTTTATGATTGGCTAAAACGAGGCATGAATAAAAGATTGGTTCAGCGAAATCAACAGACAATTTTGGTCAAAATAGCTCATGAGGAAACTAAACAAAGCTATGGCTATATTCGATTAACTAAGCATTTACAAGCGCAAGGTATCAAAATCAGTACGTATGCTGTACGTCAAATAAAAAAGCTCAACCAGCTGTATTGTAAGCGTCATAAGCGTTTCAAAAGAACTACGAAGAGTGATCATAATCGAGCGATCTACGCAAATTTACTAGAGCAACAGTTTTCAATGACTAAGCCCAATCTTGCATGGTCAAGCGATATTACATACATTTGGACTGCTGAAGGTTGGTTATACTTGGCAGCAGTAAAAGACCTGTACACGAAACAAGTGGTTGGCTATAGCTTAAATGAGCGTATGACCGCACAACTTGTTTGCAATGCACTGACTATGGCGATTCGTAATCAAAAACCAACGAAAGGCTTAATTATTCATTCGGACAGAGGCAGCCAATATTGCAGCCATGAATATCGAAAGATACTGGAAAAATGTGATTTTCAAGGTTCAATGAGCAAACGTGGGGACTGTTACGATAATGCACCGATTGAAAGTTTCTGGGGCATACTCAAGAATGAATTAGTGCATCATTGCAACTATAAAACCAGAGATGAAGCTAAAGCAGATATTACAAAATACATTGTGTTATTTTATAATCAGCGAAGAATTCAAAAGAGTTTGGATTTTAAAACGCCAAATCAAATAGCAGAGAACTTTTATCGGTTAGCTGCCTAGCATATCCCAAGTGAAAGTCTCCTGCTAATTCAGCACATATCAGGTTTGAATGACGCGGACATTGACCACAGTGATGATCAGGCGACCAAAGCAGGTTGGATACAGGCGAGTCTTGAGAAGATTAAGAGTACGCCTTTTGCGCTAGAGCCTAAGCACCTGACACACTAGATGTACCCGAAAAGGGGCTAGTGAGACTAACGGACACGTTAGCTGGTGGATATGCGATGCAATTGATCTAAATTAATTTCAAAGCACCAGAACCGGCTCAGTTGTGCCCAAAGCGGATGTTCGCAAAAAATAATCTTCTCTTGATACCGCAGATTAAAGTGGATGTTCGATATGGCCTTTTAAAGGTAGAAAACTTAGTATTTAGACGCCTACCTTCTAGAGAAATAACGCAAATGAATAAAATGCTACCATCAACTTAAAATCATGATATGTCACGGCAAACTTCACACTTTCTAACTGTTGGCATAAACAACATACCATCCATCTACTGAAGTAGAAATTTTTTGAAATGTGCCGATGGTGTATTTTCAAGCATATTGCTACGACAAATAACGTAAAGATTTTTGTAGGGGGTGATCCCTTCAATTTTAACGCTTCTTAGTCGACCACTCTCGCACTCATCGACCACAGACGAAGAGATCACCAATGAAATACCCAAGCCTGCCTGTACTGCCCGTTTAACCGCCTCTGTGCTTCCAAGCTGCATAGATACACCAATAGAATCTGCCACGCTTCCGAAAAAATGCTGTAACAGACGCCCTGTGCCGCTACTTGTTTCTCCCCCCAGCAATTTCTCTCCCTTCAGCCAATCTAATGGAATACTCGCCAATTTGGCCCACGGATGCTCCACCGGCACAATCACAGCTAGTTCTTCACTTCGCCAAACGCATGCATCAAATCCCTCTCGTTGATCCCACCATTCCATAATGGCCACATCGACTTCAAAGTTTTCCAGTTTTTTCACAATGGTAAGATTATCGCCAATGACTACATCAAAATTGCAAGTTGCTGTTTTCTTGAACCGCCTCAAGTGCGGTGGCAATACATAGATGCCGATATTCGAGCTCGCGCCTATTACAAGACGATTTGTGTCGAATAATGCGCACGCTCTGGATCCGGTGCGCACTAGGTTTTCCGCATAAGGCAAAAACACTTTGCCTTCCTCTGTGAGCGTACAACCTGCGTTGTTTCGCACAATCAGATTGACACTCAGCGACTCTTCTAGGCGCCTAACATGCTGAGTCACAGCTGACTGTGAGAGCCCTGTGTGCTTGGCTGCTTCACGAAAGCCACCCCGATTCACGACAGCCAGAAAAGTAACTACGCGTTCAAGATTGATCAATTAACGCCTTCCAAAATTGGATTATTGATAGCATCGGATGGCCTTTGGCCGGTCAGTGCCTGTAAGATATTATTGGCTGCTAGTTTCTCGATTTCGAAACGCACGTCGTCGACCGCAGACCCCAAATGTGGGGTGAAAAATGTTTGCGCTGTATTGGTCAGTAACTCCTGCGGAATAGCTGTTGGCCTATCAACACGGATCCACTCTTCCAATTCGAAAACATCTGCCGCATAACCCGCCAATTTTCCAGATTCAAGTGCTTCGGCAACAGCTAATTCATCGACAACTGAACCACGACACGCATTGATCAAGTAGCTTCCTGTGCGCATTGTGCCAATTGTTTCTGCATTCAATAAGTGCAAAGTTTGCGGCGTCATTGGCAGCATAGGTACAACAAAGTCACTGCTACTTAATAATTCATCGAGACTCACCTGTCGTGCATTCCAGGCCTTTTCCTGCTCTTGATTCAAGGCGATGTCATCGCAATAAAGCACCCGCATATCAAAACTCGATAAGCGCTTCGCAATCGCTCGCCCGACCGCACCCATACCGATGATTCCGAGTGTGCGTCCTGTTAAACCCGTTCCGTATAGTTCCGGTCTCCACCCGTTAAATCCGTGAGTTCGGATACGGCGATCCCCCTCGGCCAGATGGCGAGTCAGGCCAAGAAGCAATCCAATTGTCAGCTCCGCCGTTGGGATGGTCAGAAGGTCCGGCACGATGCTGAACCAAATACCACGGCGGGTACAAGCATCGACATCAAAGTTGTCATAGCCTTTGAGTGCTGCACCTACAATCTTCAATTTAGGGCAGGACGCAAGAAAATCATCATCGATACTGTCAGGCATGAATACCATCAGTGCGTCAGCATCCTTTGCTCTCTCCAGCAATTCTGCGCGCGACATAGTATCGCGGGTCATGTTGGGAACGACATCCGCAACAGATTGTAAATAATCGATAATTTCAGGATGAACCCAGTGGGTAAGAACTATTTTTTGTTTCATGTGGACCCTCATGTGTATACCGGATTTTTTATATGGGTTAGCTACTTGAACTTGCGACGCAAGAATGAACTGAATGTATCAACTAGCGTCACCATCCCAAGAATGACCAGCAATATCGCGGATACTTCTTGGTATTGCATAAGACGCAGCGATCCTATCAACTCGAAACCTATACCGCCGGCACCGACCATTCCCATCACCGTTGAGGCGCGAAAATTGTATTCCCACCGATAAATCGCGGTGTCGGCCATTTGCGGTAATACTTGCGGAAAAATGCCATGAAATATCACTTGTAGCGGGCTGCAACCTGCGGCCTGCGCAGCTTCAACTGGTGCTTGATCTGTATGCTCAATCGCTTCCGCAAAAAACTTAGCGATCATGCCGATTGAGTGCAGGCCTAATGCCAACACACCCGGCAGTGCACCAAAGCCGACAGCTGCCACGAAAACTATACCCATAATAAGCTCAGGAACAGATCTCAACACATTTAACAGAGCACGCGCAGCCTGATAGACCGCTGGATGTGGACTGGTATTGCGTGCAGCCAAAATACCCAAGGGCACGGACAAAAGCACAGCGATGGCGGTTCCAGCAATACTCATGGCTAAGGTATCGAGCACTGGCTTGACCCATGCTCTCCACTCACTAAAGTTGGGAGGGAACATCTCACCAATGAGACTAACAAGACTTGGCACGCCTTCGCCTAAACGCTCACCATCAAATAGACCAACGTAATACCAACATCCGACGACAATAGCTAAAATCAATATCACATACCTAACTACTCGATTCCAGCTTTGGCGCTGCTCTGACAATATGGCTTCGAAGTTCGTATTCATTGTAGAGACCTCAAAAAATTAGAACTTGGAAAAATCTAGCTTTAGCAAACTACCTAAATCACGCACGACATCGTAATCCTTATCTGTTGCAGGCCCGAATCCATCAGCCTTGAATGGTTTCAACACGTTCGGATCTTTCAAATCGAGGAAGGCAGCACGAATTTTTACTTTTAGCTCTGGTTTTAAGTTAGAGCGCATAGTCCATGGGTACTGAGGAAACGGTTTTGACTCCACTAAGACCTTCACTTTGTTTAGATCGATCAAGCCGCTCTGAACGAGCGATTTGAAAATGGGCTTGCTCAGACCACCGGCCTGCGCGTGTCCATTCTGAACTGCCATCGCCACTGCATCGTGAGCGCCTACGAAATGCTCCTTGTAATCCTTTCCGGCAAATAATCCTTTATCAGCAAGCATTGATTTGGGGATCAGGTGGCTGGATGTAGAGGCCTTGTCACCCCAGGCAACGGCTTTTTTCTTGATATCTGTGATGTTGTTGATGCCCGCCGCCTTATTCACAATTAGCACTGACTGATAAGTTGTTGTGCCTTTTTGTTGCATTGCTGCAAATGGTTCAATCTTACTTTTCTGTTTGGCCAATACATAAGACAAGGGCCCAAAATATGCAAGATCAATACGACCGAACCGCATTGCTTCAATCATTGATGAATAGTCAGTGGTAACAATAAGCTCAATCTTTTTGCCCAGAGCTTTTTCAAGATACATCTCTAGAGGCTTATTATTTTTAATGACGGTTGATGCATTTTCATCAGGCAAGAGAGCAACTTTTAATGTGCCGGGGTCAGGATTAGGTGCGGCATATGTGACACTACCTAAGAGGCAAAACGATATTAGAGCCAGTACAGCGAATAGCTTTTTCATGGTTATTTCTCCTCAGTTCTTAAGTTAAACAATGGTTATGAGTAATATTTGGAATGTTTGAATTCAATTACGCTTTTTGTTCATAGAGTTCAGTTACATGCGTTTGTGTCAGAGCCGCTGGTATTGCATCGAACACAACCTTGCCATGAGCCAGACCGACGATTCGGTCAGCATAGCGTTTAGCGAGATCGACTTGATGTAGGCTGACTACAGCGGTTATGCCGTCTTCTTTGCATATCTGGTGTAAGAGCGCCAAGACTTTGTTGGCGGCTGCTGGATCAAGGCTTGCCACAGGCTCGTCTGCCAAAACAAGTGCCGGTCGCTGTGCTAATGCCCGAGCTATACCCACGCGTTGTTGCTGACCGCCACTTAACTCATCCACTCGTGAGAGTGCTTTGTGAAGTAGCCCAACGCGGTCAAGGCTGTGTAATCCAATAGATTGATCCTCCTTCGATAGAGGAAAAAGAGTACGAAGCGTCGAGTGATAACCTAGTCTACCCATTAGCACATTTTGCAAAACAGAAAGTCGACCAATTAATTGATGCTGCTGGAATATCATGCCAGTACGCCGACGATGCTCTTGCAATATTTTTTTGTCCGACAATGAACCTAACCTTGCAATGTTTATATTGCCGCTAGTGGGTTTTTGCATCAGGTTAAGACAACGGAGCATTGTTGATTTGCCTGCACCAGAGGCACCGAGCAACACTGAAAACTGTCCCTGTTGAAACGTGAGTGAAGTTGGATGCAACGCAATCATTTGTCCGTACTGGACGGTAATATTTTGAAGTTGAATCATTGCTGCCAGACCCTCGTTGTTGTAATCAATCTTTATTTTTGATTACGAAATCAGATAATGAGGTGAGCATAACGACTCAATGTTACAGTTTTATTGCGAGCAATTAGCAATCGCACTCAAACGCTTGGCTATAAGACTTCCAATTGGTATGCAGTGAGGCGCCGGTAATTGGCGGAGCTAGCTGGGAGGGGTTTAGCAGGATTTTAAGGCACACCCTGGCGTCCGCTTCTGGCCGAACGCAGCTGGAAGGCTCAAAATAGGTCGAGACACATTAAAATTACGTCACTACTCATAAGTGGCGATTATGTAAAATCGTTTGCGTGGCTTTTAACCTACTACTAATCAATACAGAGAGTGCTGTGGATAAGTGTCTTTACGGATTCCTTTTACTACAGACTCGTTGAAGTTGTAGCAAAACTCGAAGTACAAATATTTTATTTTTGGTGATGCGCGGCTATTTGAAAAGTAGCGAAGTTGTTGCGCTTTAGTGAGCTGGAATTTGAATAGCAGCATGAAATATGTTTGTTATTTGGACCGCTTTAATGGGTAAAATTCGGCTGGGAGTTTCGCTACAGCCTCGTTAGGCATGGCCATGAAAATATTCCTAGATAGTAATATTGTTAGGCACTCTGCAACTACATATCGCACTATGGATATCTATTTTGGCGGGGGTAACGCATCATTGTCATATCGTCGAAACAGGCAATGAGTCTTGGCGCTTTAAAGAATCGAGTACCAAGGGAATTGCAACAAAGCGAACTAAACCACGACAAACCAAAATAGATCAGGAGGAGTTAGCCATCAATTAATTGAGTTTCACGACTGTAATATTTTAACAACTACGTGGGTCAATTTTAGATGCAAATAGTGGGTCAGTTTTTAGTGACATTTGACAATTGCAGCGTTAAAGTGAACGGATAGCGCGAAGAATGCGGCCATAAAAATAAGTGTGCCGAGCAGACTCATAAGGGCAGGGAGATGCTTTTTAATTTCGTTTTTGTAAATCGTTATTTTGATATGCAACATATGGATCAATCCTGATAAATTAGGCAATACCTGCATGTCAATGCAGATTCATTTTATACGCCAGCAACCCCTTGCTGGCGTTTTTTTTATGGGACTAACCATACCTGTTAATTCTGACAGGTAGTCTCCATAAATCAATCAGTTTTTTCTAGACTAAATTCTTCAGCCGCTTTGTAGTCCGCTTTGATCTTTTGCAATGCCTGAACCATTACAAACCCTGACTGTTCAGCATAGTCACGCACGTATTTTTCGGTAATTTCAGGATGATTTACCGTGATCTCTTTGAATAGCACCGACTCAAAACCCGCAAGCGCGGATATGTTTCGAGGTGGTTTAGGTTTACTGACTTTCTTATGCTCAATTACTGGCTTTTTAGGCACAAAAAAGAATTTTAGCGCATGGACAGTACGTCCTCGCTTCACCTGTTCGTAAGTCACGGTGTAATCGGTGTGTTGATTGATCTGTTCTAGTGCCACATCAACAACCCGTTTTTTTAGATCGAAGATTCGATCATATTTTTCATCAAGCTGGAACATTATTTTTATTTCATTTAACTCTAATGTTCTGTTTCCAATGGAGCGATATTGCATAAAAAGTTCATAAAAACGAATCGCATAAACACTGGTCATTTGCTGAATATATTTACGGTCGTAAGTCGTAAACGGATTATCTTTATTGAATACGGTAAACATGTAAATCACTTCGGCAGGGAATGAAACGTCTATCTGCCCCATGCCATTTTTATACTCCAAACGATACACCCAGCGGCATTTCACAGGATTACCCGCACCACTTGTATAACTAAAATAGCGACCAAAAAGACGATCTACAGCATCCTGCAATCCCTCATAAGCAGTATGGCTTTCAATGCCGCATTCTCGCGCAAATTCGTCCGCCCTAATGGTTAGAACTTCTCCTTCCTTCAAATTTTGCTGTCGCGCTAGACCGCTAGCATGGATGAAAAGTCGCTTTTCAGTGAGCGTCATGCCGTGTATCGCTTCGACCAATTTATTGCTTTGTGCAACGGTACTTAAACCGTATTTCTTTTCCTTAGCCATTAAACGCATCCGTTAAACTATAGCGTTATACTGACTTAATAAAACATTGTCGTCAATAGGTCGGAATCTGTCGTCTTTAAGGTCGGAATCTGTCGTCTTATGTACGCTGTAATCGTTACACTGCAATGGTTACAGGCTGGCTAAAAGCTTTAAAAGCTTTAAAAATATATAAAAGAAATGTAAGCGTCCGCTGAACCCCATGTCTATTTTTTAATTTGAGTTGGATTTCCAGCGGTGTGGTAGCAATTCTTCTATTTGGGTCACTTTATGGGTCGGCAATCTTTTCAGCACATCACTTAAATAGGCATACGGATCCAGCCCATTCAGCTTTGCTGACTGGATTAAAGTCATGATGTTTGCCGCTCGCTGACCACTACGCAGCGAACCTGCAAATAACCAGTTCTTACGTCCCAACGCCCAAGGCCGCACCTGGTTGTCGGGTAGTCAGACGCAGTTACCTACGTCCAACCCCCTAAGAACCGTGCATGCGAGTTTCCCAGCACACGGCTCAAGCCTCTGCTAAGGCGCCATTCGGCACCCGGTTATACATCGTTGACATTGGCAAACTGAACACTCCTCGGACAATACAGATGGTAAATCTCAAGATTAGCAACTGCATCCGTTCCACCATGACTTAGCTTCACAATATGACGGCTGTGCCATGGTGTATCTTTGGTGACTGGTTTAAGACAGGCGCAGCAGCGACCACCTTGTTTTAGCCACACCCGATACAGCTTGGCTCGCCCCTTTGCGGAGACCAGCATTCTTTTACCCCATCGGGATTCGAAGTACTCATCCCATGCGGGGTCATGAGGGTTAGCAGCAGCCTTGATCTTGATATGTCGCACAATTGGCGTGTCCGAGGCAGACACTAATGTGTATTGTCGCTTCCGACCATCGGCGGACTGTTCATCACATGAGAACACCCATCGACGCGCTCCTTGTACTTTGAAATACCGATCTTTGACCCATCGGAGTGTCTTGCGAGGGTGGCGACGTACAGCCCATCGCCAGAGCATTTCCCACACTGCGTTGTCTACCTGGTTGAAAACCTTCTTGGCAACGACATGACTATGATAGTTGGCCCAACCCCTTAGAATCGGGTTGAGCAAACCGATCAAAGTGGCCTGTCGTGTCGCTTTGTTTGCATTGATTAATGCTCGCAGCTTGTCAAGATGAGCGCTGATGTTTGCCTTTGACGGCTTGATCAGTAGCTTGCCGTTGTACTTACGTACGTTCCAGCCAAGAAAATCGAACCCGTTCCCTATGTGCGTGATTTTGGTCTTTTCCTGAGAGAGCACGAGACCGCGCTGCGCCAGAAATTCAACCACGGCAGGACGAACTTCATTTTCGAGCCACTCTTTAGAATACCCCGTGATGATGAAATCATCCGCATACCGTACCAGTTGCAGCTTTTTGCCTGTCCATTTGGCGTTAGAGAACCTCTTCGCCAGCATCGTTTCCAGTCCGTCCAAGGTCATGTTGGCCAGCACCGGGGAGATAATACCTCCTTGCGGTGTTCCGGAAAGACTGGGAAACAGCTTGCTTTGGTAGACGTAACCGGCTTTGAGCCATTTCCGTAGAATCACCTTGTCCATTGGGAGGTTGGCGATCATCCAGTCATGGCTGATATTGTCGAAACAGCCTTGAATGTCACCCTCTAGCACCCACTCCGCACTTACTTTTCTTGACAGCACACCAAAGCACTGTGCTGCAGCATCCGCGGTTGAGCGTTGCGGTCTGAACCCATAAGAGTTCCGATCAGCGATGGTCTCCGCGATGGGTTCCAAAGCCAGCAGATGGAGCGCCTGCATGGCCCGGCATTTCATCGTGGGTATCCCGAGAGGTCTCATCTTGCCATTTTTCTTCGGAATAAGGACTCTCCGAAGCGGAAGGGGCGTGTAACCTCGCCTCTTCAACGACATCATCGCACCGGTCTTGGCCTTGGGTGTATTCCAAGTCACCTTGTCGACCCCAGCCGTGTTTTTGCCTTTGTTTTCAGACACTCGTTTGACGGCCAATGCTTTGCCACTAAACGAGTGAGTCAGCAGCCATTGCAAAGCTTTCGCCTTGTTATGCCTGCCGTCTTGTACCGCCTTCACAATACGCGCTTGCAGCCCTCTGACATGACGCTGTACAGCAATCCAATCGATGCTGTCCCACGATGTGCTGGAAGGTGCACACGCTGATACTGCTGCATTCATTTGCTCTCCCTCCATTAAAAGGGTTCTACACACTCTCTTGTGATGAGAGACCATAAGGACGTCAGCCCGCTTTCGCGTGGGGTAATGTTTCAACCTCTATCCAACCCATTACAGACTGGCATTCGCTTTTTCCTCGTTCCTTCGCCCGCATCACCATGGGCAGTTTTTGCAAACTGCTTTCCCAATGGGAGTAATACGGGATTTCCACGTTCCGCTTACTGAAGTACATCGGCTTAGGTGCCTGCTATCGACCGGGAGGCGTATGGGTCACGAATGCGTAGTCGAAAGACGCAATTCCCACCTCCATTACCGTTTTGGTTCGAGCGTATCAGCCATTTCCGCTCGTTCAACTTAACGATCGTTACGCAGATTCACATGTGTTCACCATACCGATTATCTAGCCCTTGTCCGGCTATGGCTGCCAGAAGGGTACGCCTCTCACGATTGATACCCCGCACCTTGCGGTGCCTCGTTACATTGTCGAAGGCGCTCTTTATTCAGCCTTCTAGATTCACCCGGTGACACGGGTGGTTCCCGCAGGGGGGAACAACTTCATTAAGCGACTTCGTGTCGCACTTCCACCCAATTATTGCAAATCGGTAGATTGCCATCATCCAGATAGCGGCTTAAAGCTGGCCAACGCTTCAGAGTGTAATTGATGGCCTTGGCGGTTGGAGAACTCGATGGCACCGTCAGTTGATGCTGGTTGAGCCATTCATACAGTTGTTGCATCACCGGTTGACTATGCTGTTGTCGGTATTCGCGGCGCTGTTCTGCTGTACCATCGGTCTTTCTCCTGAGTTCTGCTTCTATGGCATACAGTTTCTGAATCAGCACTAAGGCCTGTTCAGCGACCTGACTTTTCTTGGTCACATGCAGTTCATGGAATTTACGACGAGCATGCGCCATGCAGCCCACCTCAATGACTTGGCCTGATTTAAAGCGTGCTTTATAACCACTGTAATCATCACAGACCAGATGGCCCTGCCAGTCTTTCAGGAACGCTTCAGCATGCTGGCCTGAACGACTATCCTGAAAGTCATAGATCACGGCTTGAATTGGATTATATTGGGTTGTTGCATAGGCCCAGACATAACCTTTCTTCGGTTTTTTCTCATCATCACTCATCCGCATGATGGTGACCGGCGTTTCATCGGCATGGATCACCCGCTGTTGCAGCACCACCTCTTTTAAAGCATTGGCCAGAGGTTCCAGTTCTACACCGCAGCGACCTATCCAGTCAGATAAAGTTGATCTAGAAAGCTCGATTCCCGCCCGCTGATAGATCAGACGTTGACGGTACAGCGGTAAATGATCTGCGTATTTCGAGACCAACACATGGCTAAGCAGTTCAGGACTGGCAATACCTTTATCAATCACATAGGCGGGCATCGCTTGCTGAGTCAGGGTGTCACACTGATCACAGACCCATTTGCCACGCACATGCTGTTCCTTATAGAACTGTGCCGGTCTGAAATGTAGTTTTTCACTGATATCTTCGCCGATACGACGCAAGGTGCAGCCACAAGCACATTGGGTTGATGTTGGTTCATGCTCGATACGGATGGTGTGTAGATGATCGGGCAGCAGTCGACGTTTAGGTTTGTTGACTGTGGCTTTGTGTGTCGCTGCATCAGTTTTATCTGCATTCAGCCGTTCCAGTTCCAGATCAACAGCGGCAATATCTTCTTCGACCGCTTCATCCCACAGATGGATTTGTTTTGCGGTGAGATGTTCGTTTTTACTGCCAAATTTGTGCTGTTTAAATAGTGCGAGCTCATGCTCGTATTTTTGCGTGAGAATGGAAAGATGTTGAACTTGAGCATCTAATTGCAGATTGGATACTTCAAGATGCTGAACTTTGGCATCTAATTGCTGGTTTGATTGTGCCAGAGACTGATGTTGCATTGCCAACTGTCTAGTAAATTCCAGCAGTTGTTCATGGGTCAGTTGGCTTAAATCAGGCAGTGTATTCATGACCGCAGTATGCCTGAGGTCATGAGAAGAATGAAATAGAACGTTTGGAGAATAGCAGAATGGACCAAGCTAGTTTAGAGCATTGTGACCAATTGCTGTCGTCCAATGCGCTGCCAAGGCAAACCCTGGATCAGTGCCTGTAACTGTTCTGGACTGAGTGCCAGGGTTTCACCCTGATGAACTTTAGTCCAGTGAAATTTGCCCTGTTCCAACCGCCGAGCACACAGCCAGATCCCCAGTCCATCATGTACCAGCACTTTCATGCGATGGCCACGTTTATTACAGAACAGGTAAGCACAATGCGGTTTAATGTAGCCAAAGGCTCTCACCACCTGAGCCATGGCCGTATCCATACCTGCACGCATGTCCATGGGCTGGGTAGACAACCAGATTTCATCGATACGGATCATGTTGTAAGTGCCTTGAGTAATTCTGCTAAAGCAGATATTTCTGATACTTGCCATTTCAAGCCAATTTCTGCTTTTGAGTGGGGTAAAGTAATTTGAACCGTTAACATGCCAGTAGAAATAGGATCTAATGGTGCAGAGCAAGATAAGGCAATAAATGCAGGTTTATTCGGTAGTAGTGAGCGATCATTCCCTGGCTTAGCATCAATTAAGCGAATCCATTTGGATACAAGATGTGTATTCAATCCATGTTGCAAAGCGACCGAAGCAATTGAAACCTCCGATGCTTTACACGCCTGAACGATCTGCTGTTTAAATTCAGCACTATATGTTCTTCGTTTTATCGTAAGAGATGCGATGGATGTCTGGTTATTTGTAGTCATAAATTTAAGTTCCCACTTGTTTTTAAGTGAGGACTAAATTAAGGCTTATAGGACGAATTCATAAGGTGTGTTTAGCGGACGCTTACAAAGAAATCGCAAAATAATTTAGATCAAAAGCGAAAAAATAGAGCGGCTTTTGAGAAGAAAAACAATGAAATTGCTGTGCCGATTTTCAGCAGAAAATTGGATGCTTTTGAGGAATCAGGAACGAAGAATCACACCCCTCAAAAAAGGGGTGTGATTGGAGAACTACAGAGCAGCAAAAATATGCTGTCCTGTAGACCGAAGTTTTACTGGCATTGCCAACTCAACTTTGGATTTGTACCGCATTACCACAAGTCTCTTAAAACTCAACATCCGCCAAGACGTTGATTCAGGTGAGCTGTCCAGGCCCACCTATTTGGTTTTTCTAGTGCTTCGTACCGCCTTACACCAACAACTTTGGCTTTCGCTCATCAATCGCTTACGTTTTTATTCGCTCGAAATTGACTCAAACGCTACTGACCAAATCTCCCACACTGTAAAATTCACTTATGCCCGATTCAAGATCGGTTTTGGTGAATACGGCTTAAAGTTCACTTGCCAAAGCGAACAACCGCAGTGCTTCCCACGTTATTACATCAGATCTTACCGAGCAGAACCCGCCTTTCTCCAGTGCTGTAACCCTTCCATTTTCATCGGTAGGGGTTCCAAAAAGTAACCAATTTATCAGTCACAACACCATCCACGAATTTAGCGTACTTGCTCTCTACAATGCGTGTTTAACCTGTTTGATGAAACAGAGGTAAAACCACGCAATTACAGGCTTAAGCTATCCAGCGATCTTGAAAACTTGCGTTCTCAAGTACCAGTCAATCCAGATTTCTCCTCATGACCCGAATACGTCACCGTAACAACCGTAAATCCCTACATGAATGAGCATCAATGTCTGTAAGCACTGCTATTAAAGGCTTGTACCGTGCAACTTTTAAAGATTGCTGACCGTGTAGAGTTTGTTAGAAAGCAATATGATTCAAGTCATCAAAAAGTGATTGCTTTGATCTATCTTTCTCAAGATGCTCACCCAATCAGTGCAATGGCTGGCGATTGCACAACTTGGGACGCACACGACATTGAGAAATCTAAACGCTCTATTCGTAGACACAACAAAACTTGTCTACTTATAGATCGTAGAGATACGGTTTTAACAGCAAGCAATTAAGCCATCACCCAAGCCAAGGATAAGAATAAAATATCTCAATAAAAAAAGGGTAATGCACCGATTGAAAGTTTCTGGGGCATACTCAAGAATGAATTAGTGCATCATTGCAACTATAAAACCAGAGATGAAGCTAAAGCAGATATTACAGAATACATTGTGTTATTTTATAATCAGCGAAGAATTCAAAAGAGTTTGGATTTTAAAACGCCAAATCAAATAGCAGAGAACTTTTATCGGTTAGCTGCCTAGCATATCCCAAGTGAAAGTCTCCTGCTAATTCAGCACATATCAGAGCTTGATATTGCAAAGTTTGGATTACTACCGAGCTGGGCGAAAGAATTGAAGTTCAGCAGTCATACTTATAACGCCAGAACTGAGTCTGTAGCAGATAAGCCTAGCTTTCGACATGCTTGGAAGTACAGCAAGTTCTGCCTAGTCCCAGTACAAGAATTTTATGAGCCGAAATACATCAATGACAAGCCACACTGGTACACCATCAAGCGTAAAGATGATCAGCCTTTTACTGTTGCAGGGATCTATGATGATGCAGTGATTAATGGCAATAAGGTACGTTCCTTTTCAATGTTGACCATCAATTCGGACCATCACCCTTTTATGAAACAATTCCATGCACCGAAGGATGAGAAGCGATCCATCATCGTTATTCCAGAACAGTACAGAAAAGACTGGCTAACAGCCGATCATGAACATGCGCATGAATATTTCTTTCAAATGCCCGATGAATTCGTCACATTTCCACGCGATGAGCAGAAACAAAACGTCTTATTCTGACGCATCCTTGTTTATCCACAACTTTTTAAATTTGAATTTTAAACGCTGTTAGTAATATCCTATTTAAACAAATTCTACTTCCAAACACGCCTCGTAGCGTAGGAGTATCTCATGTCTAAGAAGTTGCCTATTTACTTCTCTGACGACGCATGGTCATCTTTACAAGAGCTCATGGGTCCAGAGGGTAAACCAAGTCCTACCATCAACACCGTGCTTGAACAAATCGCTGTTCAAAATGAGCTTGTTGAAAAATTAGGGCTTACTGCTGTCCTACCCAAATCCAAAGTATCTATTCCCGTCTCTTTAGAGCGTATTCCTGCAGGTCCGGCCTTCAGCACCAAGGATGAGCAAGACAAAGCACTCGATCTGAATGAGTTCCTGATTCACAACCCTATTTCTACTTTTATTGCCTATGTAGACAGTGAATCCATGCTCGATGCTGGCCTAGAGATTAATGATCCAATCATTATTGATCGCAGTATTGAAGCCAAGCATTACGATATCGTGGTTGCCCTGATTGATGACAATGCCTCGACCATTAAGCGGCTGATGATCACCAATAAGATGTCCAAGTCTGAAATCAAAGAAATATTTGGAGATGAAGATTATCCGCTTCCAGAACTTTGGTTGAAGGCTGAAAATTCGAATTACAATCACATCATTCCTGATGATAGTCAGACCATATCAATCTGGGGTGTGGTGACTTTTAATTTAAAGCGTATTTATCACCGCTCATAAAAAGAAGAATAACCATGCAAAGTGAAAATGAAATATTCGCGTTAGTCGACGTGAATAATTGCTACGTCTCGTGTGAGCGTGTGTTTAATCCTGCCTTGAATGATCGCCCAACCATTGTGCTCAGCAACAATGACGGCTGTGCCGTGGCCAGAAGCCAGGAAGCGAAAGACTTAGGCATCAAGATGGGTGTTCCTGTATTCCAAATTAAAGAGCTGATCAAACAACATAACATTCAGGTGCTATCCAGTAATTTCTCCTTATATGGCGAAATGTCCAAGCGCTTTATGGAGCTGCTTGGGGACTATGTTGCACCAGGAGATCAAGAGGTCTATTCCATTGATGAATGCTTTCTGAAGCTCACAGCTTACGAGCATCTATTTGACCTGACTGTATATGCTCAAGACATGAGGGCTAAGGCTTGGCGTTGGTTAGGCCTACCCTGCTGTATTGGAATTGGTCGCTCTAAAACCGAAGCCAAGATTGCCAATCATCTCGCCAAGAAAAACAAGTTCTTCAATGGGGTCTGTAATCTGGCCCATATGGACCCATGCTCTACAGAAACGCTACTCGCGCAGGTTGATGTGTCTGAGGTTTGGGGCGTAGGCAGACAGAACTGTAAGAAGCTCAATACTATGGGTGTTCAATCTGTGCTGGATCTGATCAATGCCAATCCTAAAGAAATCAAAAAGCAGTTTAGTATCGTGATGGAAAAGACGGTGCTTGAGCTACAGGGCCTTTCTTGTATTGACCTTAGTGATGATACTGTAGCGAAGAAGCAAATCATCAGCAGCCGTTCATATGGCAACCCAGTGTATGAAATGGATGACATTAAAGCTTCGGTTCGGCTTTATGTGGCCAGAGCCGTGAAACGAATGCGGGAAGATGGCTCAATCTGCAAGATGATCGGCGTGTATATCCAAACCAGTCGCTTTGATAAGACAGAGCGCTACTCGCCTTACATCGTCGTTCAAATGCATGAGCATACGGATGATCTACTGCTCATCACCAAGGCCGCGATGAAAGGCATCGATCAGATATTTAAGAAAGGCTTTAAGTATAAAAAGGCGGGAATCGTGCTGCTCGAAATTACAGATCAATCCAAGTTTGTGCCCGATCTATTCACGGACTATTCACATAAGCAAGAGCGAGAAAGGCTTTCAGATGCCATCGAAGCCATCAGTGAACGGTTTGGGAAGAATCTCGTCACGCTAGGCATTGCCAACAATAAAGAAGCCACATGGCACATGAATCAAAACCTTAGATCACCTTCGTATTTAACCAAATGGTCTGACTTACCAAGAGTAGGATAAAAACATGCACTTATTTAAATTAACTGACGAACAACTCGCACAAATTCTTATC
Source organism: Acinetobacter sp. 802_lipA (assembly GCF_058242885.1). Classification (NCBI taxonomy): domain Bacteria; kingdom Pseudomonadati; phylum Pseudomonadota; class Gammaproteobacteria; order Moraxellales; family Moraxellaceae; genus Acinetobacter; species Acinetobacter sp. 802_lipA. The sequence goes on along the minus strand of NZ_JBZAYP010000002.1, from coordinate 48,763 downwards.
CCGAAACGATTTGTACCACCTACTCCACCTGAACATGAAGGCAAGAATATGGTCTATGTATTTGATAGTGAGGATAAGTTTGAACTGACTTATGATGAGCTGGTGGAAATCATTAGCAAAGCTAGAATGGCTGGTCCGAAGTTGATACCTGTCTTAGGCACCGTGAATTAAATTGTGCAGTGTTCGCACGCCACTTGAAACATAACTTGATTGGAAATGAATTTGGGCTGAGAAAAATTCAGTTCAAATTTAACCTGACGGGCACACTAAAAAATGGGTAATTGTCAGATCGAGTTTGGACTACAACACTTTAGCTCATCGATTTACCATACCGCTAATCTTCACACCATTTTCGTAAATCCAGCGATCAAACTGTGATACTACATTCCGCTTATTAATCCAAGTCAGCATGGTGCTTTTCATAAAGGCAGTTTACTTATAAACAGGGAAATTTCTAAACAATTCCCCTTTAACATGCTTAGGCTATTTGATCCAGAGTTCATCTTTTTGCATCATTTTTAACATTAAATTAAATATAACCAGCGGAGTAACATTTTTTTTGTTAGAGCCGACAACTCTTTGAAAACTAAATTTAACGGTTCGCTCAGGAGCATCCAAATTAACTGGGTAGTTTTGTTTTTCTAAATACAGATGATCTCCTAACATTGGCTCTATACCAGTAATAAAATTAACAATTTGTTGCTCATCACCTTTCATTCGGCATTGAAAATGTAGAAAATTCTTACGCAGTTTTCCAAATAATAATAATATTTTAAGCGCCTTAACCATGTTCTTTTCTTTCAGTGCATCTTGCTGCCTATCATCTTTATAATGAAAATCAAGGAGAGGAATTATTTCATCTGGACGAGTCAGTTTTTTAGCCTTTTCGTAAAGTTCATCAAACCAACTCTCTTCTAAATTCTTACTATAAACATAATTCGTTTTTAAATTAAATTTTTGGCGATCCATCCATTTAGTGCTCATCCATTGACATCGTTGCATCCATTCTTGAGCTTGGGTATCTTCGCTTAAACGACCTTCTCTAAAACTTATCAAACGTTGAAAAGGTGTCAGAGTACTCTTCTCTATACTAAACTTCTTTTCTTGTCGGCCAGCCATCGTAACTGGCTGTGTTTGCTGATAAGAATTAAACCATTTCTGCTGCTGAGTATAACGATTTAGGTTTATGTAGTCTGTACTTGACTTCACTGGACTAAAACACTGTTCTAATACTTTTTTTGAAATGATACACGGCGAATTATAAATTCGATCGACTGCTAATAAATCCAAAACATGAAGGTAATTTGAAGCCGTTTGCTCAATACTGCTATGCCCCATCCAAGAGGCGAGCACCTGCCATTTATGTTGAATAATCTCTTCTTGAGCACGTGCTTTCATACCAAACAATAAATCCCTCATCTTTTTTGCTTTTACCCAAGGACAATCTGTGTAGGTCTTGATCATTTCTTTTGAACCGAGCAAAGTTATTGCTAGATAGTTAGCAGCACTGTGGCGTAATGTATGAAAACTAAAGCCATGATGCATACCTAATATTTGACTAAACAAATCTACTGTAATTTTGCTGATACATTGATCAGTTAATACACGATGATTCACACTAAAAAGTAGATCATCCTGCTGATTAACCAAATATTGCTCATAACGATGTTGTATGTAACGTTGTACTACTAAAAACTCATGTTCTGACAATGCAATTTTCAAAGGTATTTGACGATTTGCACTTTGCGTTTTCAGACGGCGATATGAATTGTTCTGAATATGAAGCGTGATATTATTAAAAGCTGTATTTTCTTTTTCTTTACAAAGTAACTCTGGGCAAATAATATCTTGTATTTTAAGACAACGAACTTCATTTAATCGAAGTCCAGTTCTATAACTTAGTAAATACATCAGCTTTAAACAACTCAGATGATCGACCCACTCTGATGCCGTTGGCTCTTGACTTAAATTTTCTAGTTTTTCCAATAATTTGCCAAATAGCAAAGGACTCACTAGCCGTGCATTGCAAATTTGTAAATGCTTAAAACTTGAATTCTGTAACACCAATACCCCTGGAGCATCATAATTCTCTATACAGAATTGATGAAAATCTTTTAGGCGACCAAAACGGTATTCTGCGCTTTGGTGCATCTTACGAGAGGTTTTTCCTTTCACCGAATCTCGTTGAACTGCTTTTTCATCACGTTCACTGCTGTATTTCAATAGCTGCCGATATAAATCCTCATAGTCATCTATGGATTGTTGCTTTAAATCTAATTTATTGAGCCAAATCTCAAATATAAATTCTTTGCCAAACGATCCTAAGTAGCTTTCAATAGTTGATAATTGAAGCCCTCGTTTTTTTAAATGCATTAACCAGTGAATTAAGCGTAGTTGAGCATCAATTAAAGACTTTTCCTCCGTATTAGCATCAACTATCTTCTCCTCTAACACCCTTCTAGTTTCTTGCCAAAAACGTAGCGTGCGTTCTTCTTTATTCCTCTTTTTATCTAAACGCTCAACTTTTTGACCTTTACGTTTCTTTTGACCAAACAACATCAACTCATACGGAATCGTTTGTAATTTGCTTTGAACAGTCGGAACTTCAGGAAGTAACTGCTCTTGTTCAAAATGAATAGGGCGATTATCTGGTTCTGTGACTTGATTGTAATCATTATTCCACAGCAATCTAAATTCGGATGGCCTTAAAGCAACAGTATTAATCTCTTGCTGAAGCACATTACTCAAAAATATATCTATGCTGAGGTTTGGATTAAATTCGAGTACCATTTGCACATCATTAAATGCACGAAATCCACGGCGTTTAATTTGATATTGCAGATCCCCAAGACTTTTTTTCCTGCCTATCTTACTCAAGCTTTCTAAAATACAATCTTCAACTGAATGTTGCAGACAAAATTCTTTCTGAGTGGCTTTCAACTTTTTTAAATATTGTAAAATGAACTGCGCATATGGGTTAAAAAAAACATGTTTCCATTGGTACAACTTTCCCTTTTCTACATCGTTGCCATATTGAGAGTTTTCAACACGATAATGTAGTAACAATGGATTAGTAATCTTTTGATAATCAGAATGGTATAACCGAAAACAATTCAAATTTTTACCAAGCTCAATGGCATCCTGCAATTGTTTCTGAATAGTAATCAAATGCTGTTCATCTGCACAGCCTGAAATATATATAAAACTTAAGCATAAATTTCCCCATAAGTACTTCGGTTCATCCCAATATTCAAATGAATCTTGCCAATACTGCCTTAATTCCTTGACTACATGGATATGTAGATGCCCCTGTTCTAACCGTGACTCTGTACTCTCAATTTTTCTAGGCAGTACGATCCGTTTAGTATGTGGATTTAGCTTAATTCTGTATGATTTTTTATCTACATTCTGGTTGAATTGCTTCCTTCTTTTATTAAATTCATCTTCAGTAAATTGCATCAGTTTTGATTGTTCGTCTCGGCTCAACTTTTGACTCAAACAATCAACACTATCTTTAATGTCATGCCATTTTTCAGCGATCTGCTGATCAAGTTTTTGCTGCATGTCTTTCGTCAATACTTCAGGTGAAGAAGGCTGTCTATCTAGCGACTTTTTCACCAATTTATGAATATCAACAAATAGATCATCTAGTTGCGGTTTTATTAGTTCTTTGATTTTTTGCATACAACTATTTTCGCTCTAAGTGTTTAATCGATAAAAATTTGACATTATCTTGCAATTGCTGGCGGGCTTGCTGTACATAGACATTCGGAATAAGTGAAGAATGCGGATGAAAAGCCTCTCGGTCACGTTGATCATGACCATAAAGAGCCTGTATTAAATGGAATGCTAAAGCAGTTTTTTCTTCTTCTTTTTCTTCTTTTTCTTCTTTTTCTTCTTTTTCTTCTTTTTCTTCTTTTTCTTCTGCATACATCAAAAAATTCATATCAAAATGACGTAACCAATTCGAATACATATTCTTTGGAAAGATTCCTTCCATATATAAATTTACCCAGTTTCGAGATAAAGGGATTAACTTAATTTTTCTGCTCTGCCACTCTTTGACAGTTATCGGCAAGATATCTTTACTATCAATGAACTTGCCAAAAAGATCATTTACAGTAATTTTCTTTGTAAAGACTTGTCTAAAAAACGAACCGTACGCTTCAATAATTTGTTCTAAAAAGACTGTGTAATTTTGCAGTGTTTTTATGAAAAAATCAGATAATGGGATAAAACGACCATCTTTTCTTGCTTTACTATTTCTTTTATCGTTTACATATAAAAGCTTGAGCTCAACACAATAATCATCCAAATTCCCCAACAGGTTTTCTTTAGGCCGACTTGCCAAACTCAACAAGCTGATATGCCACATCCAACATGCGTATGCATTCAGTTGATTAATGATATGTTGATCTTTTTGAATATTTTCTTGGCAATGTTTATGTAAAAAAGCAAATTGCTCTTTCACAAAACTGGGTTCAAGTGCCAGTTGGCTCCCTATCCTTCCGATAGATAATGCAGATTGCACTTTGAATTGTTGTTGCAATATTTTTAGTTCAGCCGTGTCTTCAGTAAATTCCGAGGAATGTGGTGTAAGTGCTGTTTCTACAAAGGCTAGATATGTGCTACTGAGTTGAGCTTTCGGTAGCCCTCCATAATAGATACCAGGCATGTGATGCTGACTATCCCGCCCAGCAATTACATGAGCTAGATATTCATTATACGTTTCATAATATATATGAAAATATAATTGAGCCTGCAGTTTTTCAACAGTGATCGAACCTACAAACCGATTATCAAGCCAATTCTTAAGTTTTGTATTAATGTCTGTTGAAGAAATTATTGGATTCGATGCTTGTTCTATATAGTCAAACCAAGCAGAAGGTAAATGTAGTTGATGTGTCATCACTTCATTCCATCGCTCATCATTTAAGCTCTTAATCTTCTGCTCTGTAATTTTAAGATTTAATTTGAGTAAATATTCGCGACGTCTACTTGAACCATTTTGGATCAAAATTCCATCTTGAATAAGCTCGTTAAAATCCATCAGTGCGACGGGTGATAATCCCGTCAAAAGTGACAATAAACATGCTGCAGCGATTGCAGCATCATTCCAGTCCCTATTTAACTCAGTTCTCAACACATAAACAATTTGCTTCAGTATATCTGGCGCCAAATAATGTGGATTTGTAATAAATGGCGCATGACGGCGTTGGCGATGCCGCGTGTAATACGCAGCATAATCACTAATTAAATGATTAAAATTTTTAGTTTTTTCATCTTCAGAGTATAATTCTACTTCAGTGTCCAATAACTCAATTTCACGATCTTCATCTTTGTGAAGAGAGGCATCATAAAAACTGATCTTTGCGTTATGTCCGATATCTTCATGCTTACCTGATTTTATTTCACGAAATTTTTTGAGTTCATTTTTAGTGGGCCATTTCAAAACTTTGCTTTTTTTTGACTTACGCTGACGATGAACAACACGACGATCATCTAGTCTTTTAAAAATTATTAATAGAGCCGATAAATACTCTATGACTTGTACTTGTTTGAAATCTTTAATATTAAAAAGTTGATTACGATCCTCTTTTTTCAAATTACGTTCGTACGTGACATAACAATTTAGCAGCTTACTACACTCATGAAATAATTCAGCATTATTAGAATCCAGCACATATCGTGAGACATAGCGTAATAGGTCACAAACATGTTTTTGCTTATTCTCAGCTTTATCAATTTTTGCAAATTCTTGATACTGCCGATATGTTAAAAAACTCGCTTGCAAAATCAAATAACGTACAGACGACAACTCTTGAGTATTACTAATATTCGGACATGAAAAATAACTCAAAGCAGCCAAAAAATAATACTTACCGATCTGTCTGGAGCCTGATATATAGCTATAAATTTGTTGTGCTAATTTGTATAGCGCGTAGACTTCTTTATACAAATCATCTGATAGATCAATAAATTGTGTATTCACAACATGATTGCGTAATAAACAATAATCTTTTTGGAATTTTTCTGCTAAATCTAAGAATTGCTCTTCTGTTTCAATCTTTGGCATATTCGCTTTCGCTTAATTTTTTATCAAATTGCATTGGTTAAATTCATTACGATCTGAACAATTTGGTAAAAGTTGATCTTTTATTGAACTCTTTGTCAGCTTAAAAAATCTAGCAAAAAATTTAGCATCCAGCTCTTTCTGAGCTTTTCTCTCAAAGCACAAGTGTTGCTGTGATTTTTCGATAAAATCATCAAGATTATGTATCAACTGTAAGATTGCAACATAATTAGAATGTACACGTAAGCATGGCTCCGTTTGCATTAATAGCAATATTTTTTGCCAAATTTTCACATAGATTATTTTGAACTTTGCTTGTACTACTACTTTCTGGCTCTGTTTAATCTTTTTGATTTTCAGTAGTTCTGATTTAATTTTTACTATCTTAAATTGAACATTTTGTCGCTCAAAGCAAAAGGGCATGATAAATTGCCCCATAAATATCTCTATATTTTTTACTAAATAGTCAAATTTTAACATTTTTATCGATATAAAAAATGAGCATATCTTTGTATATTAAAATTCATTTAATTTATCAACTAAATTTTCTCAAAATTACAATTATCAACAAATACATATGGTTTACTTATCATGGGTGGTCTAAATTTTAAAAATTCTTCCACTTTTTTTTAGTTTTCTGTTATTACATGAAACAATACCGTTGTATTACATTTTGAAATGCTGTGTATGCAGCATTGATCAAAAAGATTCTCTGCTATACTTACTTCACGTGTAGCATCAATGGAGTTTCGAAATGCTCAGAACCACTGAACAGAAAAAAAAATATATTCAAGCGACACGTGCGCAAAACTATCAAGCCAGCCTAAAGCTTGAAGGCATTACAACGACAGCTCAAACAACTCAACAAAGTAAAGCTGAAATCTTGCAAAAATATAAGAAGTATTCGCAACCCGAAACTTAGTCAGGTGCATGTATGGATAAATATGGGGAAATGGGTGACAGCCTGTATTGTTACCCTGGCACAAATATCCTAAAGAACAAACTCAATATTCATGATGAACAAATTTTAGAACAAGCTGAACTAGAACTGTCTGGATTGGCAAGTAACTTAATTGAATATGCTGAACCACCTTACGACTTACAATACTTAAAATCAATTCATGCGCAGCTCTTTGGCGACTTATACGACTGGGCAGGAAAGTTAAGACAAATCGATATTTCCAAAGGTGACACCCGTTTTTGTAATTTTTCCCGTATTGAAATTGAAACCAATAAACTACTCAAACCGCTTCAAGAAAAAAAATACTTTCAAGGCTTAGCACCACAACAACTGATTCCTCAACTTGCCGACTTGTATTGTGAGCTTAATGTCATACACCCATTCCGTGAAGGTAATGGACGTACACAACGGATTTTCTTTGAGCATCTGATTGCTCATTGTGGTTATGGTATTGATTGGTCTCGCATTGACTCTCAACAACAATGGATTCAAGCCAATATTGAAGGTTTTTATGGTAATTTAAATCCATTAATTAAGATTTTTGAAATATGCTTTATTCAAAATACCTAAAATTTAAGTAGTCGAAGCCCACAATCCTTAATGAGCCATCATCTTTGCTTCAATCCACTGATTAATTTCCCAAATAAACCAACAATCACGATTCTTAGAAATCTTAATACTCTTCGGGTAATTTAGGATCGTAATATTCAGATTACTTATCCAGAATTGAATAGATCGTTAACTTAGATAGACTTTTAAGCAATGTAACTTGCCGCATGTTTATCAACATATGTCTCAAAAAAGTCTGCCCATACATAGATTTATGGCGTTTAGTGCTTAAATTTCAGATTAATCTTCGTCTGATGACCTGAATGGATGTTACAGATTACATGCAGGTGAATTACTCTGTGGCTGTATCATGGCTTTTGTGCAATCCAATCCATTTGATCCGAATGTTCTCTTTTGCAATAAAGCAGCCTCTTCTGCTTTTCCTGAACCAACGAACTATGTCATTGATTTGATTCAACCGACAACAGTGATGCTGAATCAAATCTCCAAAGAAGGGATTAAATGCAAGAAATGTGGTAAGAAAAAGATAGGGGATGGAAGTTATTATCCGTCTAATTGGAACCAGCCCATGAGTCGAGATCAGTTGAGTAAGAATCATTTTAAATGAATAAGAGAAGGATGGCTTACCTCACTTCTCCGAATAACAATGCTATGCTTTTCAACCAAGGTTATAAATTGGCAACTACATTTCATTCTTCTTCATGCTGGTCCTATAGCCTGTAGACAATTACTACATCATTTGCATTCAATGCTCAATACAGCCTGTCAGCAGAACCGCAGCGATACTTTTTTTCGTGCATACATGTAGTGTTTAAATCCATTCATTTTTCAATGATCCTCTGCCGTTTATCACATTTATGGTCGATCTTTAACCTTGTGAAAAATGCACATACCGATCCCTTCAAACTGTCAAATTTATGTATGCATGACATTTAAAGAAAATTATCTGATCAATTTTTTTAGGTAAAATTCATCAAGAAAAAAGTTATTATTATTCATAACATCACCAATAACCACATAAAAACAATAATTTAATAAATTATTCTTCCAATTTTTTTATATTTAGTGTTATTACGCCCAAACTCGGAATCATAGTCAGTAAAACAACGTACCAGTGCTATGCTGCCTTTTAAAAGGATAGCCAAATGTGAAGCGGTACTATGCCTGAAAGCGTGAAAGGTATATTGATGATCGTTTGTCCCTAATACAGTATTAAACAGTAACTGGGTAATTTTTGATAAATTTGTACTGGATAAAGGTTGTTCACCCAGCATAAAGAGCTGTTTGATTTTTCTATTGCAGACTGCTGCAGTCGCTTTAGAGCCAGGTAACTGGTTTTGATAAAAGCGACAAAATCCTGTGAACTCGTCCGGTGCTAAAAAATAAGCTAAATCAAACTGACGCGTGGCATTATCACTTTTCAGATCACGCTCAGAATTTAGACGAATCCTAAGGGTGAGATCATCAATATCACCCATTGTTTTTCTCATTTTATGGTGAGATCGATCGTCTTTCTGCTGATCTAAAGCGGATTCAAACACATAATAGAGCTGTCGATTGTCAGGATGTTTTCGTAACTGCGGAGATACAAAATCATCGATACAGATCCCGGCAGCTTCATCAATACGCAAGCCCAGTCTAAATGCCAATGTATAGACCCATTCTAGACAGGTTGCATCCTGCTCAGTCAGACCCAAAGCTTCTGGGTATTCTCTAAGAATCCGTATCATCAATTGAAACATCTGCGGACTAATGAGTCTGGTTTTTAAAAATAAACCGTCACTTTGACGTTCATATAAATATTGCACAATCGGTGCACGATGATTCTTGACTAAGTATTGGTGAAAGGCTTTCAGCCGATCAAAGGCATAACCCGAGGTATTGTATTTTTTATTGTTGTTGGTTTGTGCGGTCGTTTTATGATTTTTCTGATCATTCAGCAGTTTTTCTTCAACAATCGTGCGATACATTTCCTCAAACTGCTCTTCAGTGGCTGTATCTAGATTGATCTGCTGTTCTAGAACATAACAAAGTAGGTCAAGCACAAAACTACTATAGTAACGCTTGATTGTTGAGACTTTAATCGCTGCTTTCCCATGATAAGCAAATTCGTTTTCTAACCACTGACACACGCGTAAATGTGCAATAGCCACTACATAATCTAGGTACTCGCCATTTCCAGCCTCATACGCAGATTTATAGTCCTCAGATTTTTGGATGCTTTCTTGGAGTTGATCCGCAAGCTGTTTGGGTTTGATATCCTGATGAAAAGATAAAAGCCAGGATTTCAGCTCATGACGTTGACCGGTTCGTCGATCATGAAATGTTTTGACTGTAACTGTAGGCATCTCCAAGTCTAAGACTTGAGGCTTTTTTTCAAGATTTTTGATTCTAGCTTGAATAGTTTTCCAGCAATCGGGTTGATCATAGAGCTGTGTATACTGCTCATAGATTAAAGGCGAAGTGATGATCTGATTGTTCAGTACACTGGTACTTAACACATTGAACCGTACCGGGTTTGTCGGAGAGTCAATATTCTGAGAGACTACCCCGATGACAAAATTAAAATATACCCCTGAAATCAGAGAAAGAGCGGTTCAATTATTGATTGAATCTGAAAAAGATTATCCTTCTACTTGGGCTGCAATCACAGCAATTGCGCCTAAGATTGGTTGTACTCCTGAAACACTTCGTGCCTGGCATCAAAAGCATTTAGATCAGCAAAATCCTATTAAAGTACAACAGATATCTGATCAAGAAAAAATGAAGCAAATGGAACGTGAAATTAAAGAATTAAAGCGTGCCAATGAAATTCTACGTAAAGCAGCCGCTTTTTTCGCCCAGGCGGAGCTCGACCGCCCACACAAATAATGGTGGATTTCATCCATAACAATAAAGACTTATATGGTGTTGATGCGATTTGTAGAATTTTACCGATCGCACCTTCAACCTATTACCGGACTCTAGATCTCTGCGATGAGAAGCATTGCTTCGCAAGGGAACATCGAGCAAAGCGAGATTTACATGACTTGCATCATGCTGAGGAGATTAAACGAATTTGGAAGGAAAGTTCAGGTCGATATGGTGTACGTAAAGTCTGGCAAAAATTAAAACGTGAAGGCTATATTATTGCACGCTGTACTGTTGCTCGATTAATGAAAAAACTAGGTATACAAGGTGTTTGGCGAGGTAAGAACAAACAAACCACCCGTAGCCGAGATGACCAAAAACGAGCAGATGACTTGGTGAAACGGAATTTTAGAGCTGATCAGCCTAATCACTTGTGGGTTGCTGACTTTACCTATATTCAAACAAATTCAGGCTGGGTCTATACCGCCTTTATTATTGATGTGTTCTCACGAGCAATTGTTGGATGGAAAGTATCTACACGGATGAATACAGATATGGTGCTCGATGCACTTGAGCAAGCATTGCACGATCGAGGCATGCCAAAGAATGTGATTCATCATTCCGACAGAGGTGTGCAATATCTTTCCATTCGCTATACCAATCGTTTAGAAGCAGCAAATTTACGAGCATCAGTCGGTACGACTGGTGATTCATACGATAATGCTCTGGCTGAAACGGTGAATGGCTTATACAAAACAGAGGTGATTGAATATTTAAAAGCAGATTGGCAAGGTTTAGCAGATGTACAACTTGCGACACTAAACTGGGTAGATTGGTTCAATAAAAAGCGTGTACACAGTGCACTGGGTTATGTATCGCCTTTTGAGTTTGAAGCAATGTACTATGATAAGATTAACCCGTTAGGTCAGGTGGCCTAACTTAAATAAAAAAATCTCCGACAAACCCGGTACGGTTCACATCCAGATTAGGAATCTCTTGCCACAAGACATAATCCATATGCTTAAAAATGGCAAAACCGGTCTTTTCCAAGCCTTTTAAAAATAGCTTCACGTGATTAAGCTGTGTAAATGGCTGCTGATCCTCACGTGCTTTTCTAGAGTCCCCCTCCTCCGCCATATTCAGTACAATGTTTAAATGGATTTTAAGTTTTTCTAGCAGTAAGGCTTCAGGCTGATTCCCCGTTTCAATTTCACTCTGTTCTTTTTCCCAGCACAGCAATGGCGAAGTGCTTTGTAATTGATGCCCTTGCGATCTATTGATTAGCTCCTGAATCCGTCGATAACATAGCATCGCAAAGGCATTGAAATAAATATTTTGGGTTTGCCATAACTCCGCCTCTTCTTCGCCATCCTGACGATAGATGTTGCCATACTTTGTCGAGGGCAACGTGTATGAAAAGACATAAGCTTTTTGAACCTTTTCGTCACCTGAATAGATCGGAAGCAAGCCACTATCCAGGTTCATATGAAAAATCGCATCATGAATGGCTATCAGTCGTTCAGGTTGCATGCATCCCTGATCAAAAATTAATGAAATACACAGACATTCAAACAAGGTATTCACTAATTTTTGTTGCTCTTTAGCCGTAGAGTCTAAGAGGATACCTTGAGTTTGTTGTTTGAGATAATCCGCCCAATTCACATACAGTTTTTCTTTTACCTCGACGAGCATAGTACCCTGCTGTAACTTTCGTCCTGAAAAAACGTTGTCTAGACGTTTAGGTGTGTAGACGATCCAATCGGGCAACTTAATCTCATAGCTCTCGGCATAGAAAGGGTAATCCTTTTGCCACTGCTGGTTTTTCTCCTTACAAATCTGTTTCACTTGTTTAAAACAGAATTGAAGGTAATCTGCAGCATTGTCCTTAAATTTGGATATTTGGCAGAGCTGCTCTAAAACTGCTCTATGGATATTGAACTTGTCCAGAATTTGCTGGTCAAGCCACTTAAAATCAATTTGAGCAAGGTCAGAATTTACATCTGTGTATGTAGCAGTGATCAGCTGAGAAGTTTCCTTAAAAATGTCGGCGATTTCTCTTTTAATGGCATTTTCTAATTGCGTAACGAGTGATGTATCAAGCACAAGATGGTCCTTTAAAGCACTTCAAGCTTTGCGATTTCTAGTTTGTTGAGCAAGCTTTTAACTTGCTGCTGAATGTCGTGTTTGTAGAGATAAGGGCTTAATCCAGAAATGTGACTGAATCCCATGCTTTGCTTATCATGGGTATATAGCGTATTGTGAATGTCACCACTCAAGGCGAGATGATTTTTAGTGAAATGCCTTGGCCAGTTTTTATAAATCTGCACGGTCTCTTTAAGGTAATTCGTGACAAAATCAGCAGACATGGGCTGTAACTCCAAATGCTCCACGACTTCCGCAAGATTCACCTGACCTTTTTGGGACTTGATCCGAGGATGTGAGATGACATAGAGCATAAAACCATCGTTTTCCAATTTCACTTTAAAACTAGTTATCCCGAGTGTCTCGATGGTTTGCGTCAGATATTTTCGATATGCATTGAAATGATCCTGCCAGTAGCCTGTAACAGGAACAGGACGTCCTACTTTTCGTGAATCAGTTTTTTTATCATGCACATAAAGCAGTTGTGCCTTAGGATCGTAATGTTTGAGTAACCCCGGCATGCCGACTATTGGACGTACCGTCAGGCAGATTAAGGAAAGATGCCACATCCAAATGCTGTAAGCATTCAGCTTCTCGATCAGATTCGCTTGAGTATTGGCTAATGTGTTTTTGACAAAATGATAAAGCTGATTAAAAAATTCACTCGCGGCCTCTACAGTCCAGCATCGCTGACTGCCGATACGTTCCTCACGATGAAAAATATGACCAGGGTGAGAGGTGGATCAGGAAATTTGAACAACACTTATAAGTGATATTTTGCTCCCCAAATGATGTTATAAACATCAATATATGGAGTATTTTATGGCACGTAGACCAAGAAGAAATCATTCAAATGATTTTAAAGCTAAGGTAGCACTTGCTGCGATTAAAGCAGAAAAAACACTTGCTGAATTGAGTGCTGAATTTGATGTTCATCAAAACCAAATTATCGACTGGAAAAATCAACTGATTTCAGCTTCCTCGCAAGCTTTCGATCAATCAAAAGCTCCAACAGAACCACCCATCGATCTAAAAAAACTACATGCAAAAATCGGTGAGCAGGCATTAGAAATTGATTTTTTAGAAGGTGTGTTGAAGAAACTGGGCCGCTTCAACCACAAAAGTTAATCGATGACTCACTTCAGATTTCAGTATCTAAGCAAGCTCAGCTGCTGAAAGTCTCCCGTGGTTGTTATTACTATCGCCCAAAACCTGTGAGTGCATCAGATCTGAAGCTGATGCGCTGTATTGATGAATTACATATGCAATACCCTTTTGCAGGTAGCCGTATGATGCGTGATTTGTTGAATCGTCAAGGACATCATATAGGACGACGTCATACACGTACTTTAATGAAGAAAATGGGCATTAATGCGTTATATTGCAAACCAAATTTAAGCCAGGCTAATCAAGCTCACCGCAAATATCCATATCTGCTCAAAGGATTGGCTATTCAGCGCAGTAATCAAGTGTGGTCTACGGATATAACGTATATCCCTATGGCAAAAGGCTTTGTTTATTTATGTGCTGTGATTGATTGGCATAGCCGCAAGGTACTTGCGCATAGAGTATCGATTAGTATGGAGGTTACATTTTGCATAGAAACATTAAATGAAGCTATTGAAAAATATGGTCGACCTGAAATATTTAATACAGACCAAGGCAGTCAGTTTACCAGTGATGCATTTATTGATGTATTGAAATCAAATGGCATTCAAATCAGTATGGATGGTAAAGGTCGATGGGTTGATAATGTGATGGTTGAACGATTATGGCGGAGCGTTAAATATGAAGAGGTGTATCTCAAAGCCTACAGCAATGTTTTGGATGCGAAGAAGCAATTAAACGCATATTTTGAATTTTATAATTTGAAACGACCTCATTCGAGTCTGGACAAAATGACTCCAGATGAGTTTTACTATGACCAGCTACCACAACAAAATAAGGTAGCTTAACTAGAGCAGAGTATCACTTATAAATAAGCTTTTAGTTGTTCAAACATGTGGGACCACCTCTCAATATCTTTCTATTCGCTATACCAATCGTTTAGAAGCTGCAAATTTACGGGCATCAGTCGGTACAACTGGTGATTCATACGATAATGCTTTGGCTGAAACGGTGAATGGCTTATACAAAACAGAGGTGATTGAATATCTAAAAGCAGATTGGCAAGGTTTAGCGGATGTACAACTTGCGACACTAAATTGGGTAGATTGGTTCAATAAAGAGCGTGTACATAGTGCACTAGGTTATGTATCACCTTTTGATTTTGAAGCAATGTACTATGATAAGATTAACCCGTTAGGTCAGGTGGCCTAACTTAAATAAAAAACTCTCCGACAAACCCGGTACGGTTCAAATGCTTTCTTGCCTTACAGTGGAATTGATAAAATAAAATTCAAGAATTGAACTATATAAACTGGAATTTTTAAAGCGATCTTATTTAACTTCTATAAAAATGCCAATAGCGTCTAAAGGATATAGCACTACTGGCATCATATACTAAGGCTGTTATAGATTTTTAGCCTTCACAGTGATGACTATATAATTTTCTCCTTCTGCTTTTAATTCAAAGTCAACTTTATCTCCTACAGTTAAACCATTTAATAAGGATGGGTCAGCAACTTTAAAGCCCATCTTCATTGCTGGCCAATTAATCGCAGGAATTGCTTCATGGTCGAGTGTTAAAATATTTTCTTTCGTATCAATAGCAGTAATCACCCCAACGGCTTGAGCCGTTGTAGCGGTAGAAGACTCCTTATTCATCTGCTCCATAGGTGCGTCTGCTTTCTTCTGCTCTGATGCTTCATTTTTACTACATGCGCTTAATGCAGCAATAGTGGTAACAAGAGCAATAATTTTCATGAATTTCAACATAATAAAACCTCTTTAGACGAAATAATAAAACGATCAATGTGTTGATAGTTTTCTTTTGATTAAAAGCTGATATGCAGCTGGGATAACAAACATTGACAGTAGAGGAGCTGAAATCATGCCCCCAACCATAGGTAAAGCAATACGGCTCATCAATTCGGAACCTGTCCCAGTCCCTAAAAGTATAGGAATTAAGCCTGCCAAAATGACGGCAACCGTCATGGCTTTAGGACGAACGCGTAGTACAGCTCCTGTTCGGATTGCATCATTGAGTTGTTGCACCGTTAAAGACGCTGCTGAAGAAGGTAAATGTTGTTGGGTATGATCTATCGCTTGTTTTAAATAAAATAGCATGACCACTCCAAACTCTGCGGCAACACCGGCAAGTGCAATAAAACCAACAGCAATTGCCACTGAAAAGTTATAGCCACTCAAGTATATGGCCCAAATACCACCAATTAAGGCAAAAGGTAGAGTCAACATAATCAGAGCAGCATCTTGTACTTGTCTAAAGATCAGGTAGAGCAATAGAAAAATGATCATCAAAGTAATTGGAATTATTACTTTTAGTCGAGCATTTGCACGTTCCATAAACTCAAACTGGCCTGAATAGCTGATGCTCATAGCAGGAGAAAGTTTGACTTGCGAATCAATGGTTTGTTTCAAATCTTGTACAACTGAAGCTAAGTCACGTCCTTGCACATCAATATAGACCCAACCACTAGGGCGGGAATTTTCGCTCTTCAGCATTGGAGGGCCATCTGTAATCTGGATATTGGCAACGCTACTTAAGATAATTTGCTGACCTGACTCGGTAACAACAGGTAAATTTCTCAAAGCTTCCAGTGAGTCTCGAATCTCTCGTGGATAACGTACATTAATAGGATATCTTGCTAATCCCTCAACAGTTTCACCAATATTTTTTCCACCTATCGCTGATGACACAATTTGCTGTACATCATCAATATTAAGACCATATCGTGCAGCTTGCATACGATTGATATCAACATCAATATACCTGCCACCCGTGAGCCGTTCAGCTAAAGCTGAGCTAACACCAGATACCGTTTTAGCTGCTTGTTCAACTTGTTGTGCGACCCGATCAATATCTTGTAAATTGTTTGCTGAAATTTTAATTCCGATGGGACTTTTAACCCCAGTCGCCAACATATCAATCCTGTTACGAATAGGCGGTACCCAAATATTCGTTAAACCCGGCACCTGAACTGCCTTATCAAGTTCTTTCACCAATTTTTCAGGTGTCATCCCAGCACGCCACTCAGATCGAGGCTTAAATTGAATTGTTGTTTCAAACATCTCCAAAGGCGCTGGGTCTGTAGCTGACTCAGCTCGTCCAGCCTTACCAAATACCGTTGCAACTTCCGGAATGGTTTTAATCATCCTATCTGTTTGCTGTAGCAGTTCAGAAGCTTTGGCTGCGGACAATCCCGGTAAAGCCGACGGCATATATAGTAAATCGCCTTCATCCATTTTAGGTAAAAATTCTCCACCTAAACGGGTCAGAGGGTAAAGGCTCACTAGAAAAATAAGCAATGCAACCAGTAATGTCGTCTTTGGATAAGCTAAAACTTTATCCAACATAGGACCGTATATTTTGATGAGAAAACGATTTAGTGGATTACGTTGTTCTGAGGGTAATTTCCCGCGGATCCAATACCCCATCAATACTGGAATTAACGTAATGGATAAACCAGCTGCCGCTGCCATGGCATAAGTTTTGGTAAATGCCAATGGTGAGAACAAGCGTCCCTCTTGTGCCTGCAAGGTGAAAATAGGAATGAAGGATAAGGTAATGATGAGTAGACAGAAAAATAAAGCTGGACCAACTTCACTGGCTGACCGAGCAATAATATCCCAACGTTCTTGTGGTGCTAAGATTTGATCAGGATGCTCATGCTGCCAAGCTTCTATATGTTTGTGTGCATTTTCTACCATTACCACCGCAGCATCGACCATGGCCCCAATCGCAATGGCAATACCACCCAGAGACATAATATTGGCATTTAACCCCTGATAATACATGACCAGGAAAGCCGATAAAATCCCAAGTGGTAGAGAAACAATAGCCACCATTGCTGAACGTAAATGCCATAGAAACAGTCCGCAGACTAAAGCCACCACAATGAACTCTTCAATCAATTTATGGCTGAGATTCTCTATAGCCCGATCGATCAATTGACTACGATCATATACGGGAACCACCTGCACACCTTTTGGTAGGCTCTGTTGTAATTCCGCGAGCTTTACTTTAACAGCAGCAATAGTTTCACGTGCATTTTTACCTGCTCGTAAAATCACAACGCCACCAACAGTTTCACCTTGTCCATTCAGTTCACTGATACCACGACGCATTTCTGGTCCAAGCTGTATCGTTGCAATATCACCCAAAGTAACTGGAACACCAAAACGATTTGTCCGTAGTGGGATCTGGCGAAAATCATCTAATGTTTTTAAATAACCAGTGGCTCGTACCATATATTCGGTTTCAGCCATTTCCAAGACTGAACCACCCGTTTCTTGATTAGCTTTTTGAATCGCTTCAATGACATTATCTTGAGTAATACCTAATGACGCCATTTTGCTTGGGTTTAAAACAACTTGATATTGTTTAACCATCCCTCCAATAGTAGCAACCTCAGCCACATTGGGTAATGTCTTTAGTTCATACTTTAAAAACCAGTCTTGTATGCTTCTCAGTTGTGAAAGGTCATGTTGTCCTGTTGGATCAACTAATGCATATTCATAAATCCAGCCAACCCCTGTAGCATCTGGCCCTAATGATGATTTCGCATCCGCAGGCATTTTTCCTTGTATCTGATTCAAGTATTCCAAAACACGTGACCGTGCCCAGTAGAGGTCTGTATGTTCGTCAAAAATGACATATACAAATGAATCACCAAAAAAAGAATAACCACGAACAGTTTTAACACCAGGTACTGATAACATCGTTGTTGTTAAAGGGTACGTCACCTGATTTTCAACAATTTGTGGTGCCTGACCTGGGTAATTAGTTCTGACAATCACTTGCACATCAGATAAATCTGGTAAAGCATCAACCGGAGTATTTTTTACAGCCCAAACACCCCAAGCTGCCAGAATTAAAGCTGCCAATAAGACAAATACACGATTCAAAATTGAAAAACGAATAATACGGGCGATCATAATAGTTCTCCCGTTAGTTCTTCAAAGATGCCATAGACATCTTTGAAATGTCAGAAATGACATAAGCATCTCCAACTTTTGTAAAACTAAAATTGACCTGGTCACCTTGCTGAATTCGGGTAAATGGTTGTACGGGCTGTTTAAAGCTCATGGTCATAGCACCCCAGCCCAACTCAGGAATAGCCTGATGTGAAATAGTAACTTCCTGAGCTGTGACTTTTTCAACTTTTCCAATGCCTTGATATTTTGATGTCTTAACTGCTTGAGAGGGGGTAATAGATTTTCCAGTATTCAGCTTATCGAGTACGCCCTGTAAATTTGCTTCAGAGTCAATCAAGAATTGTCCTGAAATTACAACTTTTTGACCTACTTTCAAACCTTCTAAAATTGCAATCTTATTTCCATCACTTTGCCCTAACTGAACAACAACAGGTTCAAAACGTCCTTGCTCATGAGCCACAATGACAATATTACGGGTGCCTGTACGGATAACAGCCTGCTCTGGAACTATTAAACTGCTTTGAGGATTGCTAGATAGTTTGACAGAGGCAAACATCCCCGGTTTGAGCTGTGCCTCTTTATTAGGTAATTCAATACGAACTTTTATGGTTCTGCTAGTAGTATCTAAGGTAGGTAAGATATCAATTACTTTACCCGAGACTATTTGAGGGTATGCTGTAAAAGTAACTTCGACTTTACTTCCTCGTTTTATCCCAGCAATTTGTGTTTCAGGTATTGCTGCTTCTAACCAGATTGGGTTAATCCCTTTAATGATGGCCAGCGTTTGCCCCATAGCTAAAGCCATTCCATTGCGGACTTCTAGTGAATCAATAAATCCACTAATGGGAGCTTGCAAAGTTATATTAGATTGCACTCGACGAGTTCGCTCAACTTGATGAATCACATTTTGTGGTATTCCTAAAAGCTGCAAACGTTGACGGCTTGCTTGAATAAGGGAACGATCTCCAGTACGGAGCACAGCTAAAAATTCAGTTTGCTCTCCAGTCCATTCGGGTATTGAAATATCAGCAATAGGACTCCCTTGCCTTACCATATCTCCTACAGCATGCCCATACACTCGCTGAACAAAGCCACTTGCTCTAGTTTGTAAAATAGCTGTTTGCCGTTCATTAGCCTGTAATATGCCATTAGTAAACATGGCATTTCCAATTACAGCCTGTTCAACTGTGCCGTAACGGATGGCTAAATTTTGTTGAAGAGATGGATCTATTTTGACTGTAGGACGACTTTCATCCGTCATCGCAGTATTTTCGTCTGCATATTTAGGCACCAATTGCATATCCATGAATGGAGACTTGCCTGGCTTATCAAAATGCTGTTCTGGCTTCATAGGGTCATACCAATACAATACTTTGGCATCCTGTTGCTGACTTGCCGATGTCGATTGAGGACTCTCGTTCTGTTGTGCAAACCAATATCCAGTACCACCGCCTACAGCCAAACTAATTGCAGCAATACCCATGACAGTCACTGCCAGTTTATTTTTTAACATTATGGCTGCCCCTCAACATGATTTAAGGTAGGTTCGACAAAAGTAAAATAGAGTTGTGCTGTTGTAATTGCCTGTTGTTGTTGAAGATCAATGAGACGCAATCGTTGTTCTAGAAGAGCTTGTCGGGCGGTAATGATATTGGTCAAATTAGTTTTCCCCGCTTGATAACTTGCTAACTGTAAACCCACTTTTTGTTTGGCAAGAGGAATACTCTTTTGCATCGTGCGATTAATTTGTTGGTCAAGAGCGTCAAGATCAGATAACCCTTCATCTAACAAGGTGAGATGTTCACGATACTTAACCTCTTGATCGGCAGTAATCCGGTTTTGTTCAGCTAAAGCTGCTTGAATGAGTGGACCACTCCGTTTTTTTGAAAAAACAGGGAGTTCAGTTGTGAGTTGCACACCGATCATATCGCCAAACTCAGGTGCTCGATGCTGATAAGCAAACTCAATGCCCCAATCTGGTTTTTGCAAAGCTTGAGCTTGCCTAAGTTTTGCTTCAGCCGTTTTCTTTTCAGCCTGATAAGCTTTTAACTCAGGATGTTGGTGCAAGTGATGATACAACTTTGATGTATCAAGAGAGATTATTGGTGCTTGGGTAGATAAGGTTTCAATTTGAGAGATGTTTTCAGTTGGTTCTGCACTTACCAGTCGATGTAGTTCTAACTTGGCCTTTTTTAAATCTCGAAGTAAATCATCTTTTTGATCGAGTAGAACATTACTTTCAAGTCTTGGATCAAGTGCATCAGCAACCATAGTTCGACCCGAAGTAACTTGTGTTTGAGAAATTTGAGAAAGCAAGCGATTTTCTGAGAAAAGATCATCATATAACGCCAATTTTCTCTCAAGATAAAAGCGCTTAAACCATGCTGATGCGACTTTCTGTCGTAACTCAATACGTAAAATCTCAGTTTGAGCATTGGCTGAACCCAATTCAGCTTTCGCTAACTCTACATCGGCTTGCCTTTTGGCGCGGTTTGGAAAATCTTGCATAACACCAATTTTCTGCATGGTCATGCCATCTTGAGTAACAGACCATGCAGCATCACCGGATACAGGGTAATTCTCTAAGCCCACAAATAGTTTAGGGTTGGGTAAAATACCTGAAGCTGAAACCATATTCTCAGCTCCCTCAATCTGAGCACTATTTGCTCTTAGGGTAGGTGCATATTGCTCAGCAAGCTTCAAAGCTGTATCCAATGTCAGTGGCTCGGCATAAGCTTGACCATAGATCAAAGAGAAACAGATCGTAGCTATCTGCCATCTCCCCCCCGGGGATAGCTTTTCTTTATAAAAGTTCATATTTTAAGCTCTAAAATGATATACACGCGCACGTGTAGAACATCCATAGAAAACTCTATGAATGACGAAGAATTATCAAATTAGTTAGAGCGTGGGGGCTTCCATAAACCTGAAGGGTATGGAGCAGGAAGATTTTGATCTGGAAAATAAAAGACTGATCGCTCTACGGGTGAGAATACCGTTGAGTGCAAAATGCTTTGAGGATCACTGGCGTACGCAATTTTGGCAAAAGACATAATGCAATCTTGCTCAGACATACAGGAAGGATCATGTAGCGTTTTTTTGACCTTTGCTTCAACTTTCATACAGTCGGTATGCATCATATCCTGGTTTTGAGATGCTTCCATTTGCATGGATTTCATCTGTTCAGATGGCATTAAACACCGCTTATGTACAGACGAAGCAGCAGCAGCCGATCCTACTAAAAGGATAGCAAATGATAAAAACAGCGATAGGCATGTTTTTAACCACTGCATAGAGATAAGACCAAAATTTAAGCTTTTTTAGTTTTACAGATTCGAAAATAAATAGTAATAATTCATGAATAGTAGCCGAAGCTACCATTCATGAATCCAAATCATACTATTTTAAAAAACTAATTCGATGCCTGCACCATATTTCCATCCCTTTTCAGACTCTGTTGCCTCTTGCATAGAAGTGGCTTTCTGTCCTTTTTCATATTGGTAAGCAACATCAATGAAAGGTTTAATTCGCTTAGTAATCTCATATCGGGTTTTGATACCAGTTTTTAGTTCTGATAAACCTGATTTTGCAGCATAGTTAGAATCATCACTAAATACTACATCTGCTTCGATATAAGGTTGAGTAATAAGTTTCTGAGTTAAAAGCAAATCACGGTCTAATTCAAAACTTGCTCCCCAAAAGTTATTCTCGCCACCGTATAAATAAGCTTGTGTTTCAAAGAAATAAGGAGCTAATCCTAATACACCAATAACACCATCAACTCGATCACTGTTGCTGCTATTTTTATCTTCGCTATATCTTACACCAGCTTGTACATCCCAAAAGGGTGCTACATTACGGCTATAAAGTGCAGATACATCATATTTAGGATCATTGCTTTCTGCTTTGTCCAAATTTGCTTCAATAAATAGACGATTTTCATCTGTCCCAATTAAAGTATCAAACTTTGTTCCTAGGTTGCCCTTACCGTCTTCATCAACTATCCATGCATTTTCAAGTCTTGTTAGTTGATAAATTTGTCCGCCATGTTCTTTAAGATGATCATCATTAGATGGGGCTGATCTCTTTCTTGCGGTCAGAATAATATTATCTCCCCCATTTGCATTTTCCATTGAATAATATTCTGGATACAATTCTTGGGGGCTATATCTTAAGCCACCAGACTCCTGTAAAAGAATTTTCATATTTTTTGTAATATTACTGTCTTGTACAGGCGTTTCATTTTGAGCGAACGTTAGATTTGATAATCCAAATAGCGCAATCATCAAAGTTGTTTTTGAAAACAAATTATTAGTGATGTGCATGTGGATTTACTCCCTTCTCATTTACTTGGGACTGAGGAACAGTCTTTGTAGAATTACCATCTTCCACTTGAGCTACAATGAGTTTATTCATCATTCCTGCACTCATATGGTAAAGCAGGTGACAATGAATAGCCCACTCACCTAACTCATCAGCTGTGAGTAGAGTGGTTATCGTTTTCCCAGGTGGAACAATTACCGTATGTTTGTTTGGCATATTGCTTGGATCCTGACCATTCTCAAGCTGCATAAACATGCCATGTAAGTGCATTGGGTGAGCCATCATACTGTCATTGACAAATTTTAAGCGAATACGTTCACCATACTTCACCACTAGTGGGTCGGCTTCATTAAATTTTTTACCATTTATTGTCCAAATATAACGCTCCATGTTTCCACCAAGACGGATCTCTATTTCACGTTCAGCTGCACGAGTGTCTTTTTGAGGATCTAACGATTGCAAATCACTATATTGCAATGCTTTATTACCTTCAGGTGTTGAAGCATTTGCCCATCCAAATACGGTATTATCATTCTTGTCTGAAGCCGCCTTAACAGTAGCGCTATTCATCGGCATATCATGATCCATACCTTTCATAGAAGACATATCATGATCCATACCTTTCATAGAAGACATATCGTGATTCATGCCTTTCATAGAAGACATATCATGATTCATATCTTTCATTGAAGACATATCATGATCCATACCTTTCATAGAAGACATATCGTGATTCATACCATGCATCGAATGGTCTTCAGATGTCTTATTTGGCATTGAAGACATATCATGGTTCATACCAGATGAAGAGCCATGATCCATCCCCATATCCTCCATAGTCAATAAAGAACGAGGACGAGGCTTAGGCATCTCAATTTGTTTGACTGCTGGTCTGCTTTCTTCATGTAAGGTTCCAACCGAAAATCCAGTACGATCAATAGATTCAGCTTCGATTTGATAATGGGCTTGTTTCGGTTCAACAATGACATCATAAGTTTCAGCAGTACCAATACGGAACTCATCTACAGGAACGGGCTTTACAGGTTGACCATCAGCACTGACTACAGTCATTTTTAGGTTTGGAATGCGTACATCAAAGAATGACATAGCGGAAGCATTAATAAAACGAAGGCGAACTTTTTCACCAGCTTTGAAGTTGCCCGTCCAATTTTGCTGAGGTGTCTTGCCATTCATTAAAAATGTATAACCTGTGACATCGGACATATCTGTTTTCAGCATTCGCATCTGATTCCACATAGAACGGTCTTGCCAAGTCGCTTTTAGCCCATCACGTTTAACTTGTTTTAATACATCGAATACTGTTTCGCGGCGGTTCTGATAGTAGTCTGCTTCTTTTTTAATATTTTTCATAATTTGATCACTTGTTGAATTATGAAAATCAGAAAGCAAAACAACGTAATCTTTATCGGTTTTTTCAGCAGCTGTTAGTGGAGTTTTATCTTTAGGATAAATAACAAAAGCACCATATAAACCGTCTTGTTCTTGTCCTTTACTATGTGAATGATACCAATAAGTACCATTTTGGCGGACTTTAAACTTATATTCATACGTTTTATTAGGGGCAATGCCATGAAATTTGTTAAATCCAGGTACACCATCCATAATTCCAGGTAATAATAAGCCATGCCAATGGATTGAAGAGTCCTGATTTTTTAACTTATTGTGAACACGGATAACGGCCTCATCACCTTCTTCAAATTCAAGAAGTGGTGCAACGAATTTACCATTTACAGTAATTCTCTCAACTGGTTTTCCTGTGATATTTACAGTTTGTTCAGCGATTGTTAAATCATATTCTTTAACTGCCGCCATTACCCAAGTTGATGAAAATAAACCAACTCCAATTAAGAGTATATGACTTAACTTTTTTGACATTCTATCTCACCTTTAGATTTTTTGACATTCTATCTCACCTTTAGAAAGGTCAAGATTGAAGTAATAAAGCAAATATTTAGTATAAACTTTAATACTTCTTTCTCGCTATTTATAAAATTATTTATTGCTACCAGGCATATTCATCTTTGAATGATCCATTTTAGAATGGTCCATATTCATCATGGAATGATCCATTTTTGACATGTCAGATGAGTTAGGAGACTGATGTTGACTATGATCTTGCTGAGTCTTGTCATCTTTTTCCATTTTACAAGGTTTTGTACAAGGTTTCTGTGCTTTTACCGTTTTAGTGGCACTTGAGGTTGATACATCTTTTGCCCAAGATTGAGTACCAGCAATTAAAGTTCCAGCACACATTAAAATTGTTAGACTACGACGCACTACAGTTTTCATAAGTTTCTCTAAAAGTTAATTTCTTGCTACTACACTAAAGTGAAGCACTGAACATCTAAGTGACTTGAAAATGACATTTTTGTAATCTATCTCGATCAGATGTTTTATAACGTTATTATAGTTTTAATGAATAACTTAGGATTCTGAGATGAGAATACTATTAGTTGAAGATGAACAAAAAACTGGTGACTATCTCAAGCAAGGTTTATCCGAAGCTGGCTATATTACGGACTGGGTTACAGATGGGTTAACGGGTAAACATCAAGCTCTTTCTGAAGAGTATGACTTAATTATTTTAGACGTGATGTTACCTGGACTAAATGGTTGGAATATTATCAATGATATTCGTAGCAGCGGTAAAACAATGCCCATTCTTTTTCTTACCGCCCGAGATCAAATCGAAGATCGAGTAAAAGGATTAGAGCTAGGCGCTGATGATTATTTAGTTAAGCCTTTTGCTTTTGCAGAGCTTCTAGCTCGAATAAAAACGCTCCTTAGACGAGGGCAACAAAGAGAAGATAATAATATTATTAAGATTGCTGATTTAGAACTTGATTTGAGAAAACGTCGGGTAACGCGAGCGGGTCAACGCATTGATCTGACGGCTAAAGAATTTGCGCTTATGGAGCTTTTTATGCGTAGAAGAGGTGAAATTCTACCAAGAGCACTGATTGCATCTCAAATTTGGGATATGAATTTTGATAGTGATACGAATGTCGTTGAAGTCGCTATTAAACGATTAAGAAGTAAAGTTGACAGTAACTTTACTCCCAAATTAATTCAGAATATTCGAGGAATGGGGTATGTATTAGAGGTAGAAGATGAATAATAAATTATTCAAATCTATCAGTTTTCGTATTGGTATTATTTTCTCATTATCGACTATATGCATTCTCATTATGATGGGGTTTTTCATCCATAAATTAGTGATGCATCATTTTGAAACTCAAGACCGTACCCAATTAGAAGGTAAAATCCAGCTTATTCAGAATCTTCTCCAACAGCATCCTAAAAATTCTCCAGAACTTAATCTTTATTTAAGAGATGCGTTAGTTGGACACCATGATCTTATGGTCCAAATAGAACGACCGACAGGCCAAATTTTATTTAGTTCAGCATCCTCAATCATTAATACTCAAAATTTAATCAAGTCAGCAAATAATTCATGGATTAAATGGCAAGTTCAAAATAAGACCTATCGTGGCATGATCTACACTACAGGTATAAATAGAAATTCTGAAATACAATCTGTACGAATTATTGTTGGGATCGATACAGCAGAACATCTACATTTTCTAAAAGATTTTAAGCGTCAACTTTTGTATATTGGTTTGGCTGGTACAATTTGTTTAATGTTTTTAGGTTGGTTTGCAACCTGGAGAGGTTTAAGACCCGTGCAAAAAATGGCTAAGGTCGCACAAGGAATTTCTGCTCAACATCTTTCAGAACGTTTAGAAGTTGAGCATACACCAACCGAACTAAAATCATTGGCAATCGCCTTCAATGCTATGCTGGACAGACTAGAGTCAGCTTTAGAAAAACTTTCCGATTTTTCATCTGATTTAGCACATGAAATTAGAACACCGATTAATAATTTAATGACCCAAACTCAAGTATGTCTCGCCCGTAACCGAGATATTGGTACTTATCAAGAAATACTATTTTCTAATTTAGAAGAATTTGAACGTTTGGCTCGAATGGTGTCCGATATGCTTTTCTTGGCAAAAGCAGAACATGACTTAAATTTACAGAACTTACAGAATATTGACCTCATTAAAGAAGTTACCGCTTTATTTGATTTCTATGACGCTCTAGCTGCCGAAAAAAATATGACACTTCAACAAACAGGATCTGGCAATGTAAAAGGTGATCCTGCTATGTTACGTCGCGCACTCAGCAACCTATTGTCTAATGCAGTTAAATATGGAAACAAGAATTCTACAATACAGATAAAACTTCAACAGAATTTAGATAACACAATATTTTCAATTGAAAATGAAGGCCCTGAACTCTCTCCTGAACAACTATCCAGATTATTTGATCGTTTTTATCGAACAGATGCGTCTAGACAAAGAACAGAAGAAGGAACCGGCTTAGGGCTTGCCATAACAAAATCTATTCTTGATATGCTTGGGGCGACCATCCAGGCTGAATCCCTCAATGGTCGAATCATTTTTACCATTGTTTTTCAAAGTGAATCCATGCAAGGGGAATCATTTTAACTCATTTTTTGAACCTCTTCCATTTACCCGAGTTGACCTTACATAAAGCTCAAACTGAGAGCCAGAGCTACGCCAGCACCTATCATGGCAATTGTGTAGCTAAATATGATAGCTCGGCCAAACTGTGCCCCCCCTGTCATCCATGCAATTGTCGCTTTGCTTAACATGTTGCTCAGTGTGGCCAGCCCTAGCGCGACAGCAGCCACATTTGTTGTTAAGCCTTCAGTACTATGCAGGCGGGCAAGTGAGACTAAAATAGCATCTACGTCTGCTAGCCCAGAAATAGTCGATAATACGAAGATGCCGCTGGTGCCCAACCATTGTTTTGCTGCCGGGACCAAGACTGCCATGACAGCCAGGAAAGCAGCGAAGCTGAATGCTGTCCCAAGATCAAAAGGAGCCATTGCTTCTATTGTTCGATCGTTGTTTTCAGCGCTGGTAATTTGGCGTTGTCTCCACAATGCCATACCCAGCAGAAGGATTCCCGCAATCATCATTGCACCACCAAAAGTGCTTAGCAATGCTGGCTCAATGACGCCTATCAGCACAACCATACGAAAAAACATGATGCCACAGGCAGCCAATGTTCCAGAAATAGCAGCACTGACCATGACGGGGTGCTGGCGTGTATAGCGTGCCAGTGCGACAGTTGCAGCTGTAGAAGATGCCAAACCACCCAATAGACCTGTCCAGAGTATGCCTCTTTCTGAACCGGTGAGCCGCATGGCAAAATGACCTGCCAGAGAGAGTCCGGCAATCAGGATCACTGCCCACCATAACTGGTAAGGATTTAATGCAGCAAAAGGTCCCATACCCGTATTGGGTAAGTAAGGTAATATAACGACAGAAAGTACCAGTAACTGTAGAGATGCGGTTAATTCACGATGTTCGATCAAGCGTAACCAACCATGTAAGGTTGGCTTGAGATCCAAAAATACAGCCACGATGACAGCCGCTGTTAATGCTAAAGTAACATTACCATGGGATGCATATGCACCTAGAACTAATGTCAACAGCATCGCGATCGTCGTGGTAGCGCTTAAATTACCGGAAATTTTTGCGGTACGCGCGTAGGATACCGTAAGTAAAAGGGAAAGCCCTAATACGGCTGCGACTAGTGGCCAAGGCCCAAAGTTTGGCTGTAGATGACCCAGCACTCCTCCGAGTAATCCTGTCAATGTGAAGGTACGTAGGCCTGCTACTCGGCTGCCTTCTGGCAGTTCACGATCATTCCATCCTCGTTCTAAACCAATGAGCAGGCCGATGGCAAGTGCTGCAATCAGGCCTGATACATCTGGTGGAAGAAAAAGACTCTCTATCATAACTTTTTATGTCGCAGGCGAAGGGCATTGGTGATGACTGAAGCTGAACTAAAACTCATCGCCAAGGCCGCAATCATGGGTGACAATAACCAACCGGTAAATGGATAGAGTACGCCAGCTGCGATTGGGATACCCAAGGCATTGTAAAGGAAAGCAAACATGAGGTTCTGTTTCATGTTGCTGACAGTAGCTTCCGAGAGTGAACGGGCAACCGAGATACCGCGTAAATCTCCCTTGACCAAGGTAACTTGAGCACTATTCATTGCGACATCAGTCCCGGTACCCATAGCGATACCGACATCAGCCTTGGCTAGTGCTGGTGCATCATTGATTCCATCGCCGGCCATTGCCACGATGCGACCTTCCTTCTGCAATTTGCTGACCAGTTCTAGTTTATCTGCGGGTTTAACTTCACCATGTACCTCATCAATACCCAGACGTGCTGCGACTGAACGGGCAGTGGTGAGACCATCTCCTGTTGCCATCACGATACGTAGTCCAGCTTCCTTCAGGGTGGCAAGTGCTTCAGGGGTACTTTTTTTGATGGGATCGGATACTGCAAGCAGGCCGGCCAATTCACCATTGATGGCTAGATGCATCACACTTGCACCTTCTGAACGCAGCTCTTCGGCTTGCGGAATCAGAGATTGTACCGAGATACCTAATTGCTCCATCAGTGCTGTGTTGCCCAAAGCTAACTGACGATCGCCCACTTGACCTCGAACACCAATCCCTGAGCCTGATTCAAAATTATCTGGTGTTTCAAGAGACAGGCCACGTTCGTGTGCTGCATTTACAATCGCTTCGGCTAGCGGGTGTTCACTGCCTTGATCAAGACTGGCGGCTAAACGTAATACTTCAGATTCATCGAAACCTGATGCGGCAACCACACGATCGAATACAGGGCGTCCTTCGGTCAACGTACCTGTTTTATCGATGATTAGTGTGTCAATCTTGCGCAGATTCTCAATGGCTGCTGCATCGCGGAACAACACACCATGAGTAGCACCTTGACCCGTTGCAACCATGATAGACATTGGAGTTGCCAAGCCTAGTGCACAAGGACAGGCAATAATGAGTACTGCCACAGCATTGATTAATGCATAAACCCAGCTCGACTCTTCTGGGCCGAACAGTCCCCATCCAAAGAAGGTAAGCAAGGCAATGGCTACTACAGCCATGACAAACCAACCTGCAACCTGATCAGCCATGCGTTGCATTGGGGCTCTTGAGCGTTGAGCTTGCGCCACCATCTGTACGATCTGAGACAACATGGTACTTGAACCAATTTTCTCTGAACGCATGATTAGGGAACCATTGGTATTCAGGGTAGCACCAATGACTTTATCACCGATGCGTTTAGTGATCGGTAAAGGTTCACCTGTCAGCATAGATTCATCCAATGAACTGCTTCCTTCAGTGATTACACCATCCACAGGCACTTTTTCACCTGGGCGAATTCTGAGTAAATCTCCTACATGGACATGCGTTAGAGGAACATCTTCTTCAGTTCCATCAGGCAGGATTCGGCGAGCTGTTTTAGGAGCGAGCCCAAGGAGTGACTTAATTGCAGCAGAAGTTTGCGAACGTGCTTTTAACTCCAATATTTGTCCCAGTAGGGTCAATGAAATGATGACCGCTGAAGCTTCAAAGTAAACAGCGACACGACCCATGGAAATAAATGAGTCTGGGAAGATTTGCGGTGCAATGGTTGCGACCACACTATAAATAAATGCAGCTCCAGTGCCCAAACCAATCAGCGTCCACATGTTCGGGCTGCGATTCACAACCGATTGCCAACCCCGGGAAAAAAATGGCCAACCTGCCCACAGTACGATCGGCAGTGACAACACTAATTCAATCCAGCTCTGAACCGCCATGTCGAATAGGTTCAGTTGATGGCCAAACATTGCCAAAAAAGTCACGACTATGGTGAGTGGCAGTGTCCACCAGAAGCGTCGACGGAAATCACGTAACTCAGGATTCTCATCTTCCTCTAACTCGGGAATGAGTGGTTCCAGTGTCATTCCGCATTTAGGACAGTTTCCAGGATGATCCTGTCTAATTTCTGGATGCATTGGGCATGTATAGATGGTCGTACCTGTTGTGCTTGCATCATTAACGGATTGAGTAGTCTGATGATGCTGTGTATGTGCATCGGCAGTCGTCGTTGCGGGTTTAGCGATATATTGCACCGGGCTGCTATGAAACTTTGATTGACATTTATCACTGCAAAAAAAGTAAGTTTTCCCCTTAAATTCCTCATGGTATTTCGATTCTTCAGTGACGGTCATACCACAGACTGGGTCTTTCAGTACGTCTGTTGTAGCCTGTGCCATATGGTCCTGGTTATGATTTTTTTGATCTGACATAAATAATTCTCTTATGGAAAAGTGGTTTTATGGCCGAATTCTGGAATAAATCTCGGAGTCTGTTGAGCATAGCTGTCATAGACAGCGCCAAACTGTTTACTCATTTCAGCCTCTTCCTTAATTGCCAAGCGGCTGTACATTAAGAGTAAGATTGGAAACATAATCAGTGTCAGTAAAGTTGGCCATTGCAATAAAAACCCCAGCAAGATCATTACAAAAGCTACGTATTGCGGGTGGCGTATGCGCGCATAGGGTCCGCTTACTGCCAATTGGTGATGACGTTGTGCGTGGTACAACACCTGCCATGCTTTTGATAGTAAATAGAAACCATAGCCCAAAAAAATATAACTCGCGATGTGCAGAATGCCAAAATGTGGATCACCCTTTTCACCCAGTAGCGTTGACCATAAGTGACCTGAGTTATGCGACAGCAAATCAAGTTCAGGAAAGCGAGTTTGTAGCCAGCCTGACAACAGGTAAATGGTTAAAGGGAAACCATACATCTCGACAAACAATGCAATGATGAAAGCAGAGAAAGCGCTAAAAGTACGCCAGTCTCGTGCTGTGGCGGGTTTAAAAAAACTGAAGGCAAACATAATGAAAATTGCCGAATTTATGATGACGAGCCACCACAGACCATAGGCTGATTCCGCATGATTCATGATGGATCTCCTGGTTCGCGCGATTTTTTATTATCTGATGGGTCTGATTTTTTCTGTTGATGGTGATGTCCATGACCACCATGCATAAAAATATGCATGAGTGGACAAGCTAAAAGGAGTAAAAAGGGTAAAAAACCAACGACATGGGCCAAATGCTCGGTTAAGAGAAAATAGGCTGCCACACCACCAAGCACTAATAGACCGATGGCATAACGTGTAGACCAAAAGTTAGGTACTGAATTATGTTCTTGAGGTTGATGGTTCATGGTGCTTCCCTCTCTAATTCATGGGTAATTATTTAGTTGTGGAGGGAGGCATACAGTCCATCATCATTTGCATCATGGATTGCATCATGTTCATACGTTTTTCCATCATTTGCTGACGGTCAGCCATATTTGCATTCATGCTTTGGCTGCCCATCTGTTTCATCATACTCATACCTCCTTGCATGAGTTTCATGTGCTCAGCCATAAGTTTCTGACGTTCTTGTGGGGTTTTTGCAGCCATCATCTTCTCATGCATGGCTTGCATCGCCTTCATGTGCTGGTCCATTGCAGCCATTTTGTCTGGATTCATCGTGCCAGTAGTTGTCTTTTTAACAGTGACTGTGGATGGAGGAGTATTTTCTGGGTGATGCGTTTTATGCTCTTCAGGATTTTGGGCTAATGCACCTAGAGCGGCAGTGGTTATACAAAGTGCGAGTAAAGTTTGGCGGATATAAGTCATGATATTTTCCTTCCATCAGTTGATCAGCCGATACAACCTTTAAATGAATGAAGCAAACAAATAGAGAGAGGTATTTTTCATTTATTTGCTCCACTCATTCTTTTGATGAAGTTGATCGCTGGTTATGCCACCGGTGTTTTACTTAGGTGGTAGCTGGTTATAGTCAATTTTTTTATTTCTATTGAATAATTTTATCACTTGAGTCTATTGATTTTTAAAAATGACAAAAATGTAATTTTGAAGTCATCACTCTGTTTCTGTCTCTCACTTATAATTGAAATATAAGAGGAGATGATGTGGTCTCATTAAATACAGATTTTATAAAGTCATCTCTAATGAACTAACGAATCAAGAGGAAACGTAAATGAAATTATTTCAAAATAAAATGACTGCTCTACGTCATGTTTTAGTAGCTGCAACGATGATTGTGGCTACTACAACTACGTTCGCTCATGTGAGTTTAGTGAGTGCGATTCCTGCGGAAAATGCATCTGTCCTTAGTCAACCAAAGAACTTGACCCTTAACTTTGGTACAGAGGTTATGTTGATGAATATTAAGTTACTGGATGCTCAGCGAAGAGATGTTCCTTTAAAATATAAAGTTACTCATGACTTAAAGAAATCCTTTGATGTCGCTCTTCCGAAACTGAAAAAAGGTAAATATACCGTTGTCTGGACAACAATGGGGAAAGATGGCCACAACATGAATGGTGAATATAGTTTCACTATCAAATCAACTAAATAAGAATTGATTACCTTTCAACATGTCAGTGAGGTGCTGACATGTTGTTCTAGAATGGACAAAAATAATGATTTCTGAATATTGGATGTGGGCCACTTGGTTAACTAAGGTTATTTTATATTTAAGTTTAGCTTTTGTCGTTGGTGGAGCCTTTTGCTATTTTTTACTTAGACAATATCTTGAACTAAAAGAATCGATTCTTAAATATATTACAATTGGCGCTGGATTAGGCCTAATTTCCAGTACCTTGGGATTTTTTATTCTGATTGGTAGTTTTGCCAATACTGGTATTACAGGGATGGTGGACCCCACGTATATTAATATATTGGTTAATACTCCGACGGGGTATATATACGTTCTTCGTTCTATTAGTTTTGCTCTTTTACTTCTTCTCATGGTGGTTAAAGTTAACAGGAACAAAGGTCAGTTTTCTATAATTGAAAGTTCAATATTTTGTGTTTTACTTCTCCCGATTATTTTTAGTTTTTCCCAGCTCGGACATGTCGCTAATTTAACCTTACTTGCTCAAATTTTATTATCAATCCATATTCTAGTTATGTCGTTATGGATGGGGTCTTTATATCCGTTATGGAAAACCAGCCGGGAAATAAGTGGTTTACCTTTAAAAGATCGCATGCATGTATTTGGACGTATTGCTGCTTTCATTGTTGGGATATTAATCGCCTGTGGCGCTAGTGTAGCTCTTCTTTTAATTAAAGATTTTAATACCTTAATCAATACTGCATATGGCTATGGTTTCATGGTTAAAATGTTTTTTGTTATAGGTATTCTACTTTTAGCTGCCTTCAACAAATGGTATTTCACCCCGCGTCTTCAACATCCTCAATTCGCTAAACATCTTAGTCATGCCATTTTATTTGAGATGTTATTAGGTCTATCAATTCTATTAACAACAGGCTATATAACCACTGTCGTGGGTATTGAATAAGAGAATTTCAAAATAAGGGAATTGAGGAAATTTAACATTACTGCATTTATCTTTTGTAGCTGAGCAATAAAGTTTCTACTGGACTGTCAACTTACGACAATCAGAACAGTAAAATCGCATCATGAGGCATTATACATAAAGGTAGTCACCGGTTTTTAGCTTATCTTCAACCCATAACGGTCTCATCTATTCAGTTCACTACCATTGATTGAAACAACTAATCTTATAAATTTCAGAGTGATCGTAGATGACAAAAATGTCATTTTAAAGTCACATTAATGTTGGTTAAGTACTTTTACTGTAGTCATTAGAACGCTATGCTTTAGAATACTCTGATGAAAACTATGGATGTAAACAGACCAAGTTACAGCAAGTAACTGATTCAGAGAAAGGCTGGTTGTATGGTGAAAGTTTAGAGTTACTGTTCTAATGTTTTAAACAAATGTTTTGTTAAAAAGGAGCAACATATGAAATTTCACATCGCTAATATGACTTGTGGTGGTTGTGCACGCGGCATTACTACCGCAATTAAAGAGCTCGACTCGAATGCCTCACTCGATATTGATTTACAAAACCGTATTGTTGAAATCAACACAACGGTGAGTCAGGATCAAGTCATTGCCACTCTCAGTGAGCGTGGATTTACAGCTGATCCTGCTTAATCTCTGTTAGAGTAACAGTGGGAATTCCTTACCACTTTTACTCTCTCTTATTTTCCTCATCGTACAGATAAAACCTGTACTTGCTTGAAATAAAAGTAATCCCTGAATTCCCCCTAATCTTGGTTCGAGCTGATCTTCGCATATAGAACTCAGCATATCTAAATGATAGAGATCGTATATGAGTACCGAAATGACTGATACGCCACACTACAGTGAAACATTAGAGATTGAGGGGATGACATGTGCTTCTTGTGTAGGCCGTGTGGAAAAAGCTTTAAAATCTGTTGAGGGTGTTGAATCGGCTCATGTAAATCTGGCTACCGAAAAAGCAGTCATTTATGCGCATCGTCCCCTTGATCGTTCTAGTTTAATTAAAGTTGTAGAAAAAGCTGGATACGAAGTGGAAACTCTGCAACCGATAGAGCTTACGATTGAAGGGATGTCATGTGCTTCCTGTGTAGGTCGAGTAGAAAAAGCCTTAAAATCTGTTGAGGGGGTGGAATCAGCTCATGTAAATCTGGCAACCGAAAAAGCGACTATTCAGGCAAGCTCATCTGTCACTCGTGACTCGTTAATTCAGGCTGTCACCAAAGCAGGGTTTGAAGCAAAGTCAGTTCATCAAACTACGGAAAGCTTTCAAGATAAAAAGAATATTGAATTAGAAAAACTTAAAAAAGATTTAATTTTGTCAGTCCTATTGACTCTACCCGTTTTTATTTTAGAAATGGGATCACACCTGATTCCCGCCTTTCATACGTTTATGATGGATAACATTGGCCAACAAAATAGCTGGTTAATGCAATTTTTCTTGACCACAGTAGCATTAATTTTTCCAGGCCGACGCTTCTTCAAAAAGGGCATCCCAAGTTTATTCCGCTTAGCACCAGACATGAATTCCTTGGTGGCTGTAGGAACATTGGCTGCTTATCTTTATTCAGTGGTTGCTACTTTCTTTCCAAGTGTCCTGCCACAAGGCACGGTCAATGTTTATTATGAAGCTGCAGCGGTTATTATCACTTTAATTCTATTAGGTAGATTTTTTGAAGCCAAGGCAAAAGGCCGAACGTCTTTAGCAATTCAACATCTAGTTGGAATGCAGCCTAAAGTTGCCAGAATACAGCTCAATAATCAGGTGATAGAAGTTCCGATTGCCGAAGTTCAAACAGGAACGATTGTAGAGATTAGACCAGGCGAGCGTATCCCTGTCGATGGTGAAGTTATTCACGGCCAAAGTTTTATTGATGAATCCATGATTACTGGCGAGCCTATGCCCGTTGAAAAAACGATAGGCTCTACTGTGGTAGGAGGAACAATTAACCAAAGTGGCAGCTTAAATATCAAAGCCACCTCTGTTGGTAGTTCATCAGTGCTTTCTCAAATCATCCGAATGGTTGAACAGGCACAGGGTTCCAAGCTGCCTATTCAGGCATTGGTTGATAAAATTACCATGTGGTTTGTACCTGTAGTAATGGGTCTCTCTCTTTTAACTTTTATTACTTGGTTTATCTTCGGCCCTGAGCCAGCCCTAACGTTTAGCTTAGTTAATGCAGTTGCGGTACTCATTATTGCATGTCCTTGTGCAATGGGACTTGCAACGCCTACATCAATCATGGTGGGAACTGGGCGTGGTGCTGAAATGGGTGTTTTATTCCGTAAAGGGGAAGCTTTGCAGCTGCTCAAAGAAACTAAAGTGGTTGCTGTTGATAAAACAGGGACCCTGACTGAAGGGAAACCAATTTTAACCGATCTGCATGTCTTAGAAGGGTTTGAATACAATGCCGTACTTTCACTTATGGCAGCCGTTGAATCAAAGTCTGAGCATCCTATTGCTCGAGCAATTGTACAAGCCGCTATAGATAAGGAATTAATCCTGTCTCCTGTTGCTGATTTTAAATCAGTGACCGGCTACGGAATAGAAGCGAAGGTTTCTGAGCATTTGGTTCATATTGGTGCAGATCGATATATGGAAAAACTAGGTTTGAATCCTACTGTTTTTTCTCAATTTTCGGATCGTTTGGGAGAAGAAGGAAAAACCCCTCTCTATGTTGCGATTGACCAGAAACTTGCTGCCATTATTGCTGTAGCAGATCCAATTAAAGAATCAACATTTGCTGCAATTGAAGCGTTACATCAGTTAGGTTTAAAGGTTGCCATGATTACAGGTGATAACCGTCATACAGCTCAAGCGATTGCAAAAAAACTAGGTATTGATGAGGTTATTGCTGAAGTCTTACCTGAAGGTAAAATAGAGGCCGTTAAAAAATTAAAAAATCAATATGGTAAACTCGCATATGTTGGAGATGGCATTAATGATGCCCCTGCACTTGCAGAAGCAGATATTGGCTTAGCGATAGGTACAGGTACAGACGTAGCTATTGAAGCTGCTGATGTGGTTTTGATGTCTGGCAATCTGAAAGGAGTGCCGAATGCTATCGCTTTAAGCAAAGCGACTATAAGCAATATTCGTGAAAATTTATTTTGGGCATTTGTTTACAATGCAGCTCTGATTCCTATTGCAGCTGGTGTACTTTATCCGCAATTTGGACTGCTACTTTCTCCTGTATTTGCTGCAGGTGCAATGGCGCTCTCGTCAATATTTGTACTAGGAAATGCTTTACGATTAAAACGTTTTAAAACCCCCCTTGCAATTATTTAACCATTTTTTATATACATTTAAAGTCTTGTTGGCTTCACTTTATATATTTGGAAATGAGATCCTTATTACAGGCATAACAACAGTAGTGGGTATTGAATAAGATAATTCCAAAATAAGGTTGTTGAGGAAATCAAACATTAGAGTACTTATCTTTGGTAGCTTACTCATACCTTTTTCTAAAAATAATACAAATAGTTTTTATCTTAGGTAACAATTTACTTTTGAAGTTCTATTCAGTATACTTTCTGCGAATCTCGAGATGATTTTTTCGTATGCCACATAATAAGTTCTCAAAACTTATTCTTGCGTTTGTCCTGTTTTTGTTTGCGATAACAACAACGGGAGCTTACACATGGGCGCCAGTTATAGCTAAAAATCTTGACCATCATCATGATGTGACTATCTCAGTTGAAACAGACAGTTCCAGCCAATGGTCTCTTATTCATCATGCTGAAGAGCAAGTCTTAGAAGATACTAAAAATCACAACTGGACCAGTTATGATGAAGCACCTTTTCATCATTCTACTAAGCCTATTCAAGCTGATGATCAAATTACAATTGATCCAGTTTTTCTCTTAAGTTTTTCCCTCCCGCTCATTCTGCTTTTCCTGAGTCTTTTTGAACGACCCGTTCGATCCTATGCACTTAGGAAAAGGATAGAATATCTTTGTAATTCCTATATATTTACAAAAGGTTTAATTGTTCTAAGAAATTGATTTTTCTGTACAAAAAATAATTTCCATTTTTTTGTATAGGTAAAGTCATGTCTAAAAAATATCAGATATTTCTTGCCTGTGGTTTAGTAGCAGCAACGACTCGATTATTTGCAGCATCTGATTACGTTCAGCTACAACAACAGGTAATTTCAAACGATTCAATTTTGAAGAGTTTGCAACAGTCTCAACACGCATATGCCATAAATCAGAAATATGCCGGTAGACTTAATAATCCTACGTTTAATCTTGAATTAGACAATTTAGGTAATTCAGACCTTAAAGATCTTGATGGGCCAACGACTATGATTGGTTTGTCCCAGGATATTCCTCTCAATAATAAACGCGCTTTGCGTAGGCAGTTGGCAGGGTTTCAAGGGAATAATAACCAATTTGAGGCATTGAAGCGTCAGGCTGAATTAAAAGCCGATTTCCGTGTTTGTATGTCAAATTGGTATGCGGCTTCAAAACGGGTAGAAATTTATTCTACCGAAAGCAAGATGAACGCGAGACAAGCCCATGTTCTGAATGAAAAATTGAAGTTTGGCAGAGTAATTCCATCTGATGTTCAATTGAGTTCAGCTTTATCGTCTGAATCAAAACTACGTTATCAGAACGAAGTGAAGAAAGTTCAATTTCAAAAAAATCTGTGTTCCAAATTCATATCTGTATTACCTGATCAAGCAATAGAAGTTCCTTTAAGCATTAACTTTGCCGATAAAGTGAGCTTATCTGAACAAGAAGCCTTGCTTAAAACTCAACTGGCTAAAACCCAGTATGAATTAGCTAAAAAAGAAGCCGTGCCAGATATTACGCTGGGTTTAGGGGTAAGGAACTATCAGGAGACCAATGATCAAGTTTTCTTAGTTTCTACATCTATTCCCCTATCTGTTTTTAATCGAAATAAGGGGAGCATTGCACTTGCACAAGCGGAGCAAGTACATGCAGAAACTCGTTCTATTCTCGTAAACCGTAACTCCAAAATTGAATTAGAAAATAAGTCTATTGAAGTATCGAACCTGATTGATTCGATCAAAAATTATGATCAGTCCATACTTCCTGCCACCAAAGAAAGTTTGAGAATTGCTGAAATGGGGTATCAGGCAGGAAAAATTTCTTTACTTGAATTCAATACTATTAAGCAAATTTGGTTGGATAAACATCTCGCTCGATTCGATTTGTGGTTGGCTTTGCAAAATCAAATTGCAGAGGTTGAACGAAATTATGTGACCAATTTAGATCAAGAATAAGGCCTGAAAATATGAATAAACCAACCAATACTTTAATTACTACAGGTGTTATCGCTTTATTAGTCGTTTTATGTGCAATCGCTTGGTACAAAACGGGAAATAAAGCCGAAACTTCAAGTCAGAGTGAAGCGGCTGAAGAAAAAGTTGCTGTAGCAGGAGATGAAAAAGGCCCGCATGGGGGCCGTTTATATCGCGATGGTGATTTTGCTGCTGAAGTCAAAATCTTCGAGGAAGGGGTAGAGCCTCATTTACGGGTGTATGGCTACTTTAAAGATAAGCCATTAAAACCAGAAGAGATTAGTGCCAATATTTTTATCCAGCGTCTTGATGCAGAACAAACCATATCATTTAAGCCTGAAAGCGATTATCTGATTGGGAATGAAATTGTCTATGAGCCACATTCATTCTTGATGGTGATCAATGTTGATTATCAAGGTAAAAAACATACTTGGAAATGGGATACCAAAGAGGGACGAGTCACTATGCTTGATAGCAGTATCAAGAGCAGTGGTTTGGAACTTTTAAAAGTTGAACCCATGATGTTTGAAAATGCACTCGAACTCAAAGGTGAACTGAAATTTCCTGATAATTTTGAAAGTTTTATTACCCCTAAAGCGAGCGGAACATTAATAAAAACGTACCGTTCAATTGGCGATCAAGTGAATCAGGGGGATCTTTTGGCGACTGTACAAAGTCCGGATTTAATTCGTCTTAATGCGGAACGTACTCTTGCATTGGATACCTTACAATTTGCCCGTAAAAAGATGGAGCAGGAACGAGCTTTATTCCAAAAGCGTGTTTCACCTGAAATTGATTACATCAATGCCAAACGTGAATTTGAAAATACTCAGACTAGGGCTAATGAACTCAATAGTTTAATCAGCTCTTATGGAGGTGCGGGTAATGGAACAATTGAAGTCAGAGCCGCAATGTCAGGTACGATTTTACAAGTGCTTGGAGCAGTTGGTTCTAATGTAACGCCATCATCTCCATTGTTCAAAATAGCTAATACATCTCAGTTGCTTGCTGTGGTTAATGTACCAGCAGATAAATTAGATGCTATAAATCCAAACAATAAAGTAACTGTTAAGCCTCAAACTCAAACAGGCACAGAAGAAGCGTTGGGACGTATCAAATATATCAGTGATGTGATTGATCCAAAAACACGAACTGCGCAAGTCTTTATTGAAATTCCAAACCAGTTTAAATGGCGTTCAGGGCAGTTAATCACTGCACAAATCTTTGAAAACCAGAGCATGAAACCGATGGTTGTCCGTGAAGATGCTTTGCAAAACTTCCGTGATTGGGATGTGGTGTTTATTCGTGTCGGGAATGACTTTGAAGCACGTCCTCTAGAGTTAGGCGATAAATTTAATGGTTTTGTTGAAGTTAAATCTGGTCTAAAAGCAGGGCAGATTTATGCAGCAGGTAATTCTTATTTATTAAAAGCAGAGCTGGGTAAATCTGGCGCTACTCATGATCATTAAGGAGTAGCGTTTATGTTTGACCAAATTGTAAAGCTCTCGATAAAGAATCGTTGGCTGGTACTGATCATTTTCCTATTCATAGGGGCATTTGGCGTTTACAACTATTTTAAACTGCCAATTGATGCTGTACCCGATATTACCAACGTACAAGTTCAAATTAACAGTGAGGCCCAGGGCTTATCTCCAACCGAGATGGAATCCCAGGTCACCTACCCCATTGAAACGGCTTTGGCTGGTATTCCTAATCTGGACTATACCCGATCAGTATCCAGATACGGCTTATCTCAAGTGACTGCGATTTTTAAGGAAGGCACGGACATTTACTTTGCCCGTCAGCTAGTGAATGAAAAGTTGCAAGGGGTTACACCAAGTCTTCCAGGAGGTATATCGACTTCTATGGGTCCTGTTTCTACAGGACTTGGCGAAATCTTCATGTACACGGTGGAAAATGCAAAAAACAACCCGACTCCACTTTCACCGACTGAATTGCGAACACTTCAGGATTGGGTGATCAAGCCTCAGCTTCGAAATGTCGAAGGTGTGAATGAAATCAATACGATTGGTGGCTATTTAAAACAATTTGTTGTACAGCCCGACTATGCGTATTTACGAAGTATTGGTCTAGATCAAAAGACTATTTTGGATGCTATTTCTAAAAATAGCATGAATAAAGGTTCAGGCTATATTGAGAAGAATGGTGAGCAGTACTTGATACGTTCTGATTCTCAAATCAGTTCGATTGAACAAATTCAGAATATTCCGATCACCACAAGCAATGGTTATATTTTGCGTTTAAAAGATGTAGCTAAGATTTCTATTGGACATGAACTCCGTACAGGTGCTGCAACAAAAGATGGCCAGGAAATCGTGCTGGGTACAGCTTTTATGCTGATTGGAGAAAACTCTCGTAATGTCGCTCATGCAGTAGATCAAAAATTACAGCAAGTCCAAAAGTCTTTACCTGAAGGTGTTGAAGCCAAAGCAGTATATAACCGTACGACATTAGTTGATGCCACGATTGAAACCGTGAAGAAGAATTTGCTCGAAGGTGCAATTCTGGTCATTGTCGTGTTGTTCATTTTTCTGGGTCATTTCCGTGCTGCACTGATTACCGCAATGGTGATACCACTGTCTATGCTGATGACCATAACAGGTATGGTGAATCAGAAAATTAGTGCAAATTTAATGAGCTTAGGGGCTTTGGACTTCGGGATCATTGTAGATGGTGCCGTGGTAATTGTTGAAGCCTCACTTGCCAAATTGGCGATGAAGCAGAAAGAATTAGGACGAATACTCACCCGTCAAGAACGATTCACGACGGTTTTTGAAGCGACTAAGGAATCACGAAAAGCCATTCTCTATGGTCAGTTGATCATCATCTTGGTGTATTTGCCGATCATGACTTTGACTGGTGTAGAAGGAAAGATGTTCACGCCTATGGCAATGACCGTAGTGATGGCATTGGTTGCCGCTATGCTTCTATCGATTACATTTGTACCTGCAATGGTGGCTTTAGTGACCGCAGGTAAAATCAAAGATGAAGAGTCTAGAATTGTTTACTTCATTAAAAAGATTTATAACCCGGTCTTAGATTGGTCATTGAATCATAGGTACAAG
The DNA here is from genome assembly GCF_058242885.1 of Acinetobacter sp. 802_lipA. Classification (NCBI taxonomy): domain Bacteria; kingdom Pseudomonadati; phylum Pseudomonadota; class Gammaproteobacteria; order Moraxellales; family Moraxellaceae; genus Acinetobacter; species Acinetobacter sp. 802_lipA. Next base: position 6,097 of record NZ_JBZAYP010000002.1, on the reverse strand, counting down.
CTGATTGCTTTTGTAGCTGTATTCTTTGTATTTAGTGCAAGCCTTTCAACACGATTGGGGTCTGAATTTATTCCCTCTTTAGATGAAGGTGATGTGGCATTACATGCGCTGCGTATACCGGGCACGTCCTTAACTCAAGCGGTCGAAATGCAATATGCGCTTGAGAAAGAAATCAAGAAAATCCCTGAGGTTCAAACGATATTTGCCAAAGTCGGTACGGCTGAGATTGCAACTGATCCGGTGCCACCAAACGTAGCTGATAATTTTGTCATATTGAAACCACGCGATCAGTGGCCAGATCCCGATAAAGAAAAATCCGCTATCGTTGCTGAAATTGAACGTGTTTCTAAAAGTGTATATGGAAACAACTATGAGTTCACTCAACCGATTCAAATGCGATTTAACGAACTTATTTCAGGTGTCCGTACTGACGTTGCTGTAAAAATTTACGGAGATGATTTAGAGCAGCTTTTGGAATTAGGGAATGGTGTTGCAGATGTACTTGAAGGTGTGAACGGTACAGCTGACTTGAAAGTTGAACAGATGTCGGGACTGCCAATGGTGTCTGTTGAACTCAAAAAAGACATGATTGCGAACTATGGGCTAGATGCAGAAGATGTGCAAAAGCACGTTTCTAATCTAATCACGGGTGAAACAGCAGGTAAAGTATTTGAGGGTGATCGTAAGTTCGATATTGTTGTGCGGATGGATCAAAACTCAGTAACTGACCTGGAAAAACTGTATCAAATTCCTGTCAATTTGCCTGATGGTTCAAGTGTATTGTTGTCCGAATTGATTGAATTGAAGAATATTCAAGGACCCAACCAAATTTCTCGTGAAAATGGTAAACGTCGTATTGTGATCACGGCAAATGTGCGTGGTACTGATATCGGTAGTTACATTGCTGATGCACAATCAAAATTAAACTCTGATTTCCAAATGCCAGAAGGGTATTGGCTCACTTGGGGCGGTACTTTTGAACAAATGGAGTCAGCCTCTAATCGACTTATGATTGTTGTACCCATCGCTTTGATTTTGATATTTGCAATGATTTATATGGCCTTAGGCAATATCAGAAATAGTGTGCTGGTCTTTACTGGTGTGCCTTTTGCATTAACGGGTGGAGTCATTGCTTTAGCCCTCCGTGATATTCCTTTCTCTATCTCAGCTGCTGTTGGTTTTATTGCTTTATCGGGTGTTGCAGTACTCAATGGTTTGGTACTCGTATCGGCTATTCAGAGATTGCGTGATCAGGGCGAAGGGCTGATTGATGCAGTAAAACATGGTGCATTAGAACGTTTGCGGCCAGTGCTGATTACTGCACTAGTTGCCTCTTTGGGCTTTATTCCTATGGCTTTAAACGTGGGGATTGGTTCAGAAGTACAGCGTCCAATTGCAACCGTTGTTATAGGGGGAATTATTTCCTCAACGCTACTTACCTTGATTATTCTGCCCACCCTGTATGTTTGGTTTAACCAAGCTCGTCAGAAAAAATCTGACGATTTCGCTGAGCAGAACGGGTAGAGAAGTTCAATATGATGGCAATAGTGCAAGATTCAAAAATGAGATATGTGATGATGTGGCTGGTTTGCATCATCAGTCTTGCACTATGTCTGCATTCTAACGAGCATGCGACTGAAACGAGTCTTCAAGAGCATGCCTATGTAGATGTGATTCACACTCATCATCATGAGGTAAATCAGCAACATTCACATCATCATCATGAGGTAAATCAGCAACATTCACATCATCATCAAGATACCTATTACGAACATTTTTCTAATGTTGCATCTCTCAAAGAAATAGCACTCATCTTGCTTCTGTTAGGTGCGCAAATATTTGACCGTACGCAGAAATACGCTCTATTGCTTGCAAGTCGTATTTTTAAACCTCCAAAAAAAATCATGAGTTTTTTGAACCATTTTTTAATTTTTGGAGTTTGATTTAGATGCAAATTATTGATTCACATTATGTGAAGCTCAAAACCTATTTAAAGCTGTTGATTGCTTTAGGTATGGTCTTGATAAGTCCTGCACTTTTTGCTCATGGAGTTGCAGAGGGTGACAAAGGCTATATACAGGAAATCTACGGTGTTCATGTGATCCCCTTTATTTATCTGGGCGCCAAACACATGGTTACAGGTTATGACCATTTATTATTTCTGGTCGGTATTATTTTCTTCTTATACCGTATGAAAGATATTGGTTTGTATGTCAGCCTGTTCGCCATCGGTCATTCAGTTACCATGCTGATAGGGGTGTATTACAACATTTCGATGAATGCATACATTATTGATGCAATCATTGGTTTTTCTATTGTTTATAAAGCTTTAGATAATTTAGGTGCTTATCAGCGCTGGTTTGGATTCCAGCCCAATACAAAAATTGCCACGCTGATTTTTGGTTTGATTCACGGCTTTGGTTTAGCTGTAAAAATTCAGGAATATGAAGTGCCAGATGATGGCCTGCTTGCGAATCTGATCTCATTCAACATCGGGGTCGAATTAGGGCAACTCATGGCATTAGCCATCATTTTACTGCTTATGACGATGTGGAGAAAAACTCCTTATTTCTTCAGAACAGCATATCAAAGCAATGTCTTCTTGATGTTCCTTGGTTTTCTACTTGTTGGCTACCAACTCACTGGCTTCATTACTCAATAAGGATCTAAATTATGTTTAACGCTGAAATTCCAAAAGATGTTGAATTACCCTCTTCAAAAAAACTGATCAAATCAACTGTTATTGCGGCGGTGAGCGCCATTGTTGTTCTTGTGACTTGGGTAATGCCAGCCGAATACGCTATTGACCCTACTGGTGTCGGTAAAGTTTTGGGTTTAACCAAAATGGGTGAAATTAAGCAATCTTTAGCGGCTGAATCAGTGAATGGTATGGGAGAGAGCTCTCAGATCCCTTCAGTAACTACTGCTAATAGTTCGGTTGCTCAGGCTGCTGTACCAGATGAGAGCTCAAATACAATGCCCGCTATTAAGAAAGAATCGATCTCTATCGAATTAAAACCTAACCAGGCAACCGAAGTTAAGTTGGCTATGCCCAAAGATGCAAGTGTAACCTTTGATTGGAAATCATCAGGTGGTGGTCTGAACTATGACACGCATGGTGATCCTGTAAATGCACCAAAAGATTTCTATCATGGATACGGTAAAGGTAAAAATGAAACTGAGCAATCTGGCACATTGACCGCTGCATTTGACGGAAAGCATGGCTGGTTCTGGCGAAACAGAACAGAAAATCCAGTGACTGTAACTTTGAATATTGAAGGTCATTTCAGTGAAATGAAAAAGGTCTTTTAATTTGTAAAATTCCAGATGAGGGCTAAGCCTCATCTGGAACCTGTATGGCATAAAAGTTAGGTTCTAAATAAGGAGTCCCTAAAATGCTAGAAGTATTAAAAAACACAACATATCGGCATTTGTTCTTAGCCCAAGTCATCGCTTTGATTGGTACTGGACTCATTACTATTGCTCTAGCTTTACAGGCTTATGACATCGCAAAAGAGCAAGCAGCCCAAGTCCTGGGTATTGCCTTGGCGATTAAAATGATTGCTTATATTAGTGTCGCACCCATTGCCTCCGCATTTGCAGAAAGATTACCGAGAAAAAAAGTTTTGGTAGGGTTGGATGTCATTCGAGCCTTAACCGCATTGTGTCTGCCTTTCGTGACTCAAATCTGGCAAATCTATATTTTGATCTTTATTCTTCAGTCTGCCTCAGCTGCTTTTACCCCCACATTTCAAGCCATGATTCCTGATGTATTGCCCATAGAAGAAGAGTATACAAACGCGCTGTCTCTATCACGATTGGCCTACGACCTAGAAAATATTATAAGTCCAATGCTGGCAGGCTTGTTACTCACTGTGATGAGTTATCACAACTTGTTTTTGGGAACTGTGGTTGGATTTATTGGTTCGGCACTATTTGTAGTCAGTGCAAAATTACCAAATGCGAAAATGCCGGAGTTTATCGGGGTATATAACCGAATCAAACAAGGCGCAAAAATATATTTCAGAACACCCCGCCTAAAAGCCTTACTCGCTTTAAATCTGGCTATTGCTTCAGCCAGTGCGGTTGTCATTGTCAATACGGTTTTTTTAGTTCAAACGACATTTGAATTAACTGAACAGGCGACTACTTGGGCATTTGGTTTATTTGGATTAGGCTCAATGCTTGCTGCATTTGCATTACCAAAAATATTAGATAAATTGAATGATAGAACTGTCATGCTTTCAGGCACTGTGGTTCTCGTCGTTGGATTGCTGAGTGGCTACTTTATTTCTACCTATGCTTGGTTATTAGCACTTTGGTTTATATTAGGCATTGGTTATTCGGTTTCTCAAACACCCACTGGACGTCTTATTAGAAAATCTGCCTCAAGTGAAAACCGGGCAGCACTATTTGCAGCTCAATTTGCATTTTCCCATGCTTGTTGGTTAATCACTTATCCATTAGTGGGCTGGTTAAGTACAAACTTTGGAACATTGATTACTTTTGTGCCTATGGCATTCATTGCCCTCGTATCCATGGTCGTCGCATTTGTTCTCTGGCCCCAAAAAGATGATTTAGTTCTAGAGCATACTCATCCTGATTTACCGCAGGATCACGAGCATTTATTGCAGCACAATCATAAAGGTAAGCATGAGCATGAATTTATGATTGATAGCTATCACCAGCACTGGCCTAAATAGTGGCTTATATTTTTTTATTCTTAAGTGCATTTGGGGCAGCAACATTACTGCCTCTTCAATCAGAATCTGTATTGGCAGGAATGCTAATATTGGGAGAATATTCACCGGTTTTACTTATAGGTGTGGCAACGCTAGGGAATGTATTAGGTTCATGCGTGCATTGGTGGTTGGGAGTACAAGTTGAGAAATACAAAGAGAAGAAATGGTTTCCTGTGTCTGAAGAAAAGCTATTAAAAGCACAGAACCTATATGGGCGTTATGGTTCACCTCTACTGCTATTAAGCTGGGTTCCAGTGATCGGTGATCCCATTACCCTGGTCAGTGGAATGCTTAAGGAGAAATTTTATAAGTTCCTTTTTTTAGTTTTGATGGCTAAATTTTCCCGTTATATTTTTATATATTTGATTTATTTAAAAATGGTCTAAGCCATGTTGACTACTTTTTTTGTTATGATAGCGCTTTTTTAAAGGGCTGCGTAACTTCAGTCAATAACTTACTCAATCTGCTGTAATATTATATGAGAGCCACGTCCTATAGCCGGACGTGACCCAATCAGTGTTACCTAGCGCTGTACTGGCTAATATCTTCAATATTGTTCGTTTGCTTGTTTAATACTAGCATAAGGCGCGGTACTACCGTCTTTTTTTATCAGCATAATAGTATAAGGACTGAATTGATCACCCTTTTCCATGCCTGGACTACCCATTGGCATACCCGGTGTGGCTAGACCAATAGCGTCTTTGGGCGGGTTTTGTAGGAACTTATCCATATACTTGACCGGCACATGACCCTCAAACACATAACCGTCTTGGCTTATGATGGTATGGCAAGAGTACATTGACGTTGGTAATTGATGCTGCGCTTTGATCGCTGTAACTGCCTCATTACTGGTGACTTTTTCAACAATCATCACACCGTAGGATTTAGCATGCTCAATCCAACTATGACAACAGCCACAGTTCGGGTCGCGATGTACCGTTAACGTATTGTTTTTCAATGTATCTGAGATTTGAGTTTGAACGTTAGGAATGGTGGTTATCGCCTGACGCTGCTGAGTTGTTTGAGGCGTTGAGGCGATGGTATCTGTTTGACTATTTTTCTCGACTTGATTGCCACAAGCGACCAAAGATAACGCTGATAAGCTGACGAGGATTGAAAATTTAATAGAATATTTATTTGACATGATAATCTCTATTGATAAGTTGGTTTCAGCTCAAACGTGACGGGTAACGCTAAAATCACTGGTTAATCTGTAACTTTGAAATCACTAAATGAGTAAATGCCAAAACCTTATGCTTGGCATTTATAATTAGGACTTACGCAAAAAGCATAAAATTTTGCGAAAGCGGATAAAAATATAGTAGCATAAAGAGATGAAGAAAAAAGTGTGGGGC